>JAGXLT010000132.1 GCA_018334525.1 Gammaproteobacteria bacterium | reverse complement strand
CCCAATCGCTCGCGCTTCTGCTGAAGCTGCACAAGCGCGTTGAACCCGGCTGTCAGCATACGTAACGACGAGATCACCGCTGCCCAGACCAAATAAACAAGCTGAAACACCACCGCTTTTTGGCCGCGCATCTGAACGCCGACAATCTTTACCGAAGAGCGCCCTGGCTTTACCCAGTTAATCGCGCCTATCGGCGTTTTTGTAGAGACTGTTACGCCGGTTTTAGAGAGATTAATACGCGCAGCATCGGAGCCGTAACGCCCGCGCAAAACAAAGCGACCGTTCTGCAGCGCGATTTGCGTATTCTTTGCAAGCCGGGTCGACAAACGCACACCATGACGCGTGTTGCCGGTTACATTGACGCCCCACGCCTTAACATGCGCGCGCAGCGCAACGCCCCCTGTGCGACTGACGCGCAGGTAACGCCCGCTGTGTTCTATGCGTTTTTGACGCCCGTCTTTGTCTTTCTCGCCAATTTTGAGAAAGCTCATGAGCGCTTTGCCTTATCGTGCCGCTGACCAACCCGCCCAGATAATAGCAGCCCAACCCAGCATGAGCGTGACACCACCCACTGGCGTGAAATAAGTCAGCGCAGGAATGCCTAAGAGCACAGACAGGTAAATACTGACACTAAACAACACGGTGCCGATAAACATTAACCACGCCGCTAACCGCAGACGGCGCCATGTATCTGAGGCTATGGGTGCTGCCAACCCTAACGATAGAGCTAATAAGACCACCGCATGCACCTGGTTATAGCGAATCGCCGTCATTAAATATCGAAAGGATTCCGCATCCACACGGGGCTGCAACGCATGTTCTGAAAATGCACCAAAACCAACGGAAAGCAATCCAAGAACACCGGCAAGCGCTAAAAAGGGATACATTAAGACCTCAGCTAATCGTCAAGCGAATATCTAACAGTCTACCGCTATTGAAACTGCAGCGCAGCCAGATGCGCGTAAAGCGTATCGGATTGCGTAAGCGCCTCATGTGGACCAATTGCGCGAATACGGCCTGCTTCCAACACCGCAATGCGATCGGCATTGCGCACAGTCGCCAGGCGATGAGCAATGACCACACTTGTACGACCGGCCATTAGCCGCGCCAGCGCAATTTGCACATGCTCTTCACTCTCGGCATCCAAGCTACTGGTTGCCTCATCAAGCAGCAATAAGGCCGGATCGCGCAGAATCGCCCTGGCGATCGCAATGCGCTGTCGCTGCCCGCCGGAAAGCTGCAAACCGCCCGGACCGATATGGGTATCCATGCCTTGAGGCAGCGCTGCGATAAATTCACTGCAATTGGCATCGGCGGCAGCTGCATGCAGCCGATCATCCGTCGCACCGGGATCGCCAAACCGGATGTTATCGCGCACGGTACCGGTAAACAGCACCGGCGTTTGAGCCACCAAGGCCAGTTGCTGTCGCAGGTGCGCCGGATCCAGGTTTCGTAAATCTAGTCCATCGAACAGAACGCGTCCGGTGTCAGGATCATAAAATCGCAGCAAAATATTGATCAACGTGCTTTTTCCGGCGCCGGATGGCCCCACCAGAGCCAGCGTTTCACCAGCATGCACGGTCAGATTAATATCAGCTAAAGCGGGGGGTTCGGGCCGTGTGGGATAGCGATAGCTCACCCCCTCCAGGGTCACTTCACCGCGTGCCGGCTGTGGCAATGTTAACGGGTGCAGCGGTGCTCTGATGGCAGGCTGCGCATCCAATAATTCAAAAAGCCGTTCAGCAGCACCCGAGGCGCGAAATAATTCACCGGCCACCTCAGAGAGCACGCCGACTGCACCCGCGGCGAGCACCGCATAAAAAATAAAGGCAGACAGCTCTCCGGCGGTCATTGTGCCGGCCAGCACAGCGTGTCCACCGCGCCAGAGCACGAAGGCAACCCCGGTGAAAGCGAGCAATAAACCAAGCGCATTTAAGCCTGCGCGTTGCCGAATACGACGCACCGCAGTACTAAAAGCCGATTCGACGCGTGCCTGAAAAAGTCGCTGGTCTTCGTTCTCGTGAACAAAGGCTTGAACCGTTTCGATACCGCCTAGCGTCTCACTGGCATAACTCCCCACATCAGCAATACGATCCTGACTGAGCCGCGAAAGACGGCGCACACGACGACCGTAAAACAGCATAGGGGCCACCACCACAGGAATACCGGCAATAACAATCGCGCTTAGCCCCGGGCTTGTGATCACCAACATAATCACGGTGCCGATCAGTAATAGGATATTACGCAACGCCATCGAGAAGATGGAGCCCAGAACGCTTTGCAGCAGCGCTGTATCGGTGGTCATTCGCGATTGGATTTCTGCCACGCCATTTCGCAGATAAAAACCAGGCTCCAGGGTCAGTAAGCGTGAGAAAACATCCTGCCTAAGATCAGCCGCCATTCGCTCGCCAATCCACATGACCCAATAAAAACGGAGTGCCGCAGCAGCGGCCATTACGATGACAACGCCACCAACCAACACCAGTGCCTGGTCGAGCGCAGCCGCGGTTCCATCCGCGAACCCTTGATCGATGACAATACGCAGCCCCTGCCCAACCGCAAGCACGCTGCCTGCGGCCACCACCAGGGCGGCTCCCGCAATCAGCGCCTGCTTCCAGTACGGACCCAAATAACCTGCTAGCCGCAGTAATCCGGTGAGTTTTGGAAAAGTCTTTACCTTCAGCTTAATCTCGGTTGTGGCCGACGGAGATATCACCTTGTATTATCGCACCTGGCTGCAACTTGAGCGACCGGCAATTCACATCGCCCTGTAGGCTTGCGCTATGAGAAATAGAGAGCTCATTACAGTGAAGGCTGCCTCTGAATCGGCCGGCCAGTGACACGGAAAATGCTTCAATTTCGCCCTCAACCAACCCCGGTTGCCCCACAACCACCTGATCTGCCGTGACCCGCCCCTCCACAGTACCCTGCAAATGGATTGCGCCTTCTACATGGATATCGCCTGTCACCACAACCCCCTCGCTTAAAATCGAGGGTCTGGTCTGACTTCGAACGGGGGGCGCCTCATCTTTTCTTTTACTGAACACTGTCAGTCACCTCCAGCATTGATCGTGGATCAACATGCCGGCCGGCAAAACGCACCTCATAGTGCAGATGTAACCCTGTCGTGCGCCCTGTATCGCCCATGATGCCGAGCGTTTGACCTTTATCGACAAATTCACCCTCAGCCACGTCAATTTGTTTTAGGTGGGCGTATCGCGTTTCCACCCCTAACCCATGATCCACTACAACAAAATTGCCATAGCGCCCGCGATAGTCGGCGAAAGTAACCTGCCCCGCCCCCGCTGCGAGTACGCTTCTGCTTTCATCCGACACCATATCCACGCCACGATGAGGCACAACCTGACCGGTGATCGGATGTTTTCTCATCCCAAATCCGGAAGTCATACGTGCGGCGACCATGGGTTGCAGATCAGGGAGATTTTCACGAAATACCTTAATCTGCGCAATTTGCTCCAACTGGCTGGCTGCGTCATGCGTAACATACCGATTAATAACGGCACTGACATCGTCATTTACGCCTATCGGCGTGCCAATTCTAGGCTCACTGGCTACGCTACTGATGATGTCCGGCAGCTCAATCCCTGTCGGTTCAAATTCTTTACCCAGTGTCTCTAAGTACAACGAGACTAATGGGCGAGTAAATTCCGCATACAAGGAAAACGCCTCGTCCTGAGTCTCAATAAAACTCGCCAGGCTATTAAGGTCTTGTAATTCGTCGGCCCCTGCTGCCTGCGCCGCACTAACCGCGTCTCCTGCACTTTCGGTCAGCTGCTGAACCCGATCTTGCGACTGCGCTAACTCCGCTTCAAGGGATGTATTACGCTGACTCAGCAGCATACTCTGCGCAATCACGGTTAACGCAATCACCGACAATAGGGAGGACAACGCGAGGTAACCAATTCTTTGGCGTCGAATCTTCCGTGCCTGCACCGCTCGGAATTGATCAATATCCTGCCGACTTACCCACACATACGAAACGCCGGTCTCACCGGGGATCAGAAGTTGTGCTGATCCTTCTTCCGGCAGTTGCTTGCGGACATCCGCAAGC
>JAGXLT010000131.1 GCA_018334525.1 Gammaproteobacteria bacterium | reverse complement strand
GGCGTATCCAGTGCCGCTAAAACGGCGCGCAGCCTATCGATTCGCTCAGGGTGATCATCGCCGGTATTGTGCGCAAGACAGCTTGGATGGGTGATTAGCCAAGTGCTCACAAGGCTTACTCCAGGCTTTGGAAGGTCTGTCGCCAGCCAATGTCATAGGGCCCATCGCCGGTCTCAGGGCGCACTTCCACCGAAAAGTTCACGGGTTGCCCGGCCTGTATCTCAAGCGTACCGATGTAAGACACCCAATCGTCATTCTTAACCTCACGCATTCGCACATCAGTCACCTGTTCGTCATCGTCTAGGGCAAGCGTGCGAACACGGCCGCGAATCGGTGCGCTGTCGTGCAGAATCGTGATCATCAGCATGGCCTGTGTGCGACTGCGCACAATGCCGTATTGCTGCGCAATGGAATCGTTCAGCAAGCCGGTGGGAATGGCGTTGTAATGAATGTCGTAATCATCAAAACGCTGCGCCTGCTGTGCGGACGCGCTCAGCGGCATGATCAGCATAATGCAGGCCATGGCGGCGATCATTAGGGCATAAGGCTTAAAGCGCATAATGTGCTCTCCTTAAGACTGACAAAAACGGTACAGGGCAATTTCGCCGAATAAATTCGGTAGCAGGTTACCCGCAAAACTCTGCTGATAATTATGGGATAACACACGCCGCTCTAGGATGCGAATACTCAGCTCTTCGCACAAGATCTCAAAATCACTGATCGTGCACAGATGAATATTGGGCGTTTCATACCAACCATAAGACAGCGCGCCACTCATCGGCATACGCCCACGGAGTGCGAGATGCGCGCGCAGGCGGTAATAGGCAAAGTTCGGGAAAGTCACAATGCCTTCGCGGCCCACACGCACCATTTCCAGCAACAGCTCCCGCGGCCGCTGCACGGCCTGCAGGGTCTGCGTCATGATGACCTGGTCAAACACCTGATCATCAAAATCAGACAGCCCCTGGTCTAAATCGCTTTGGATCACGTTAACGCCATTGGCAATGCTTTGGCTGATTTTCTCGGGATCAATCTCCAGCCCGTAACCGGTGGCTTGCCGTGAATCAAACAAATGCCGTAGCAACAGCCCATCACCACAGCCTAAATCAAGCACACGACAGCCTTTGCCCACCCAGCTGGCAACGATGTCTAAATCTGTACGCAGCCCTGATGTGCTCATGCTGTGGCCCCCAGGTCGATGCCACGCATAAACGCGCTAAAGGTCTCCAGATACTGCGGCACCGGCATTAAAAACGCATCATGCCCGTGGTCGGAGTCGATCTCTGCATAGCTGACTGATTTATTCGTATCCAGTAGCGCGCGCACAATTTCACGCGATGCCGAGGGTGGAAAGCGCCAGTCGCTGGTGAATGAGGCAATAAAATACCGTGAGTGGGTGTTTGCCAGTGCCTGCCCCAGCTTGCCGTCATGGTCGGCAGCCGGGTCAAAATAATCCAGCGCTTTGGTCATCAGTAAATAGGTATTGGCATCAAACCGGTCTACAAATGACTGCCCCTGATAGCGCAGGTAGCTTTCTACTTCAAACTCCACATCGAAGTTGTAGCCGTAGTCGCCGCTGACGCCACGCTGATCGCGCCCGAATTTTTCGCGCATGGCGGCTTCCGAAAGATAGGTAATATGCCCGAGCATACGGGCCAGCATCAGTCCGCGGCGCGGCCGATCGCCGGTTTGCTGATAACGCCCTTCATGAAACTCGGGGTCTGAGCGAATCGCCTGACGCGCTACTTCATTGAAGGCAATATTTTGCGCCGATAATCGTGGTGCGGCGGCTATAGCAACCACATTTGCCACTCGATCTGGCAGATCAATGGCCCATTGCAGGGCCTGCATGCCGCCTAAGCTGCCGCCAGCCACCGCGGCCCAGCGCTGAATACCTAAATGATCGGCAAGCAGCGCCTGACTGCGCACCCAGTCACGCACCGTCACCAGCGGAAAGTCAGCGCCATAGGGCTGCCCGGTTTCCGGGTTTAAACTGGTGGGCCCGGTTGAGCCATGACATCCACCCAAATTATTGCTGCACACCACAAAAAATCGCTGGGTGTCGAGCGGCTTACCCGGGCCGATGCAGGCCTCCCACCAACCGGGTTTTCGATCGTCATTGGCATGATAGCCTGCGGCATGATGGGTGCCGGAGAGCGCATGGCAAACCAAAACCGCGTTGCTGGCATCCGCATTCAGCGTGCCATAGGTTTCATAAGCCAACTCAAAGCTGGGTAGCGTGTGGCCACCATCTAATTCAAGCGGCGCGTTAAAAGCCACAGTTTGCGGGCTGACCAGCCCGACAGAATCGGCGGGGTAAGACGTAGCCATGGCTACATCATAAGCCCGGGTGCAATGCGATCGAGCGGCGGCATGACCAGCATGCGCACCACTTGAATCGCAATGATGGCGGCCAGCGGTGATAGATCAACCCCGGCAATCGGCGGAATGATGGCACGAAACGGCCGCATGATGGGCTCGGTTAAACTTAAGATCACCGTCATTGCCGGATGGTAGTCATTCGGGCTGATCCACGAGAGCAAAACCCGCATAAAAATGGCAATCAGATAAATATTCAGCAACAGGCTGATGAGCTCTGCTGGTGTACGTAGGATTAAGTAATCGAGTCGTGGCGTCACGCCAGCGATCAGCATCAATAGGGCTAGGGCAACCATCTGCAGTAGCACCATCACGACAAGCGCCGGTAAATCGATACCGCCCCAGCCCGGCACTACCCGGCGAAATGGATGCAAAACGGGCTGCGTAATGCGCACCAGAAATTGCGCCAGCGGGTTATAAAAATCAGCCCGGGCCCACTGCAGCAAAAAGCGCAGCATGACGGCCATGATGTAAAGGTTAAAGACAATGTCTACCAAAAACGCCAGCGGGCTTGAAAGATAGCCGGGGCCCATCATTTATTTTATCTCCTCCAGCTCATCACCGAGTTCATGGGCACGTTTGGCCGCGGCGTTTAGCGCACGCGCGTAAATGTCTAACAAATCTGCCTGATCAAACTCAGCAATTGCTGCAGCGGTGGTGCCACCGGGTGAGGTCACGTGTCGGCGCAATGCCGCCGGTTCTTCGCTGCTCTCTAAAGCCATTCGTGCGGCACCTAAGGCTGTTTCCAGCGTGAGCAGACGGGCGGTTTTTTCATCTAACCCCAGGGCCTGCCCCGCGCTTTGCATGGCCTCCATTGTATAAAAGAAATAAGCCGGCCCGCTGCCAGAAAGGGCGGTAACCGCATCCATTTGATCTTCTTCAGTCAGCCATACGATGATGCCCACTGCCCGCAGGGTGGTTTCGGCCAGTTCATGTTGCTCAGGTGCTACGGCGGCATTGGCAAATAGTGCGGTAGAGCCGGTGCGCACCAGTGCGGGGGTATTCGGCATGGCGCGCACAATGGCCACTTCTTCACCCAACCACTCCGCTAAGCTGCCGCTGCGAATACCGGCTGCTACAGAGATCACCAGGCTGCCTTGTGCCTGAATCTGCTGGCTCAAATCACGCGCAACCGGTGCAACCATCGGCGGTTTAACGGCTAGAATTACCGCATCCGCGCCGCGTGCCGCCGTGGCGTTTTCTTCAAAAACCTGCACTCCAAATTCTGCAGCGAGTGATTCACGGCGCTCACTATCCGGCTCTGCCACGCGTAGTGCCGCGGGAGGGTGGCCATCAACAATCAGCCCCCCAATCAGGCTGCGGGCCATATTGCCGCCGCCGATAAATGCGATGACTTGTTCACTCATGAGTCTTCTCCGGCCGTTGTCCAAAGACGGCGGTGCCAATGCGCACAAGCGTAGCGCCCTCGGCAATTGCCGCTTCTAAATCATTTGTCATGCCCATGGATAGGGTATCAAGGTTCAGGCCTTGCTGAATTAATGTTTCTTGTAACTCTCGCAATTGGCGAAAGGCGGCTCGCTGTGCTTCAAACTCGTGCACAGCCTCTGGCAGCGTCATTAGCCCGCGCAGTCGCAGGCCCGGTAGGGCAGCCACCTCATGTGCCAGCGCCGTCACCGCGTCCGGCGCTACGCCCGATTTACTGGCCTCACCGCTGACATTGACTTGAATACAGC
>JAGXLT010000002.1 GCA_018334525.1 Gammaproteobacteria bacterium | reverse complement strand
CCTGTCCTTCGAGGTCGAAGCCGCGGACCATAATCTGGCGGCTGTAACGCAAAAGCGCCTCATCTTTCACTGCGTTCTTCCTCCTGTAATACGTTCGTGGCCGGCAAGATCGTAGCGCGTTTCAATATCAATCAGATGCTGCGCGGCCATTAACTCGCGTACAGCCTGAGCCTGCTGGTAGCCGTGCTCCACCCATAGACGACCACCGGCGGCAAGTCTGGCCGGTGCGCCTGCAATGATCTGTCTGAGTGCCGATAGCCCGTCAGTGCCTGAGGTTAGGGCAAGTGAGGGCTCAAATCGAACATCGCCTTGTTGGAGTTCGGGTTCATTCAAACCGATATAAGGCGGGTTGGATACGATCAGAGCATACTGCTGTACGGCAACGGGGGCATACCAGTCACCGGCGAAAAATCTGATCTGATCGGCCTGCAACGCACGGGCATTTTGCTGAGCAATCTCCAGCGCTTCCGGGCTGCGGTCAACAGCATGGATGGTGCTGGCTGGCCAGGCGCGAGCCAGCGCGATGGCGATGCAGCCGCTGCCCGTACCCAGGTCAAGTACGCGGTCTGCGGGCTGTTCGAGGGCGGCTTCAACCAGATGCTCGGTTTCCGGGCGAGGAATTAAAACAGACGGCGCAACTTTAATCGTGAAATCAATAAAATCCCGATAACCGATTAGATGCGCGATCGGCTCGCCACGTTGGCGACGCGCCAGCAGAGCAGTGTACCGTTTGTATTCGTGAGCGCTGAGTAATCGCTCATCAAAAGCCAGGATCTGGCTGCGTGAGAGGCCGGTCACAGCCGTTAGCAGGCAGTCGACATCTAATCCAGCGCTCGTCTGTTGTTCTTGTAATGCCAGAATGCCAGCCTGTCGGGCTTGCGCCAGCGTGTGCGTGACGCTCACTTCAAACCGGCGGCCCGCAACGTAATTGCGCGATCTTCCAGCATAATTGGAATGCCATCATCGATGCGGTAAACACGTTCGTCATTCGCCGTAATCAGGCCTTCGGTGAGTGTGCTTTCTACCGGCGTGTCGTCCTGATAGTGCACCTCGCCGGTGTCTATGCGCGCATTCAGTGCCGACAACTCATCTTTGCGAAGCATCCGAACCGGTTGCTTCGTCACGGGGCAACAAAGAACATCGAGCAGTTTTCTATCAATTCCCATAGTCGCTATAGAATACCATGCGATAGCCAATTTCAATGCGTCGAGCTAACATGGGGGCTGGAGTTGAATTTTACCAATTAACGATGTGGGATCAGTGATGAGCGAAGCCCCGATCGACAATATTAATGTGATTGCCCAGGAACCATTACCAACGCCGGCTGAAATGAAAGCACGCATTCCGCTAACTGATGCAGCTCGTGCAACCGTAGAGACCGGGCGTAAGACCGTAGAGGCCATTCTGGATGGCACTGATCCGCGGCTCCTAGTGGTGATCGGCCCGTGTTCTGTACACGATACAGAGGCGGCTATTGACTATGCCAGGCGGCTTAAAGCGCTGCATGACGAGCTGAGCGATTCGCTGTATATCGTCATGCGCGTTTATTTTGAAAAGCCGCGTACCACTGTTGGGTGGAAAGGACTGATTAACGACCCCTATATGGATGACAGCTTCGACATCGAAGAGGGCATCGCAAGGGCGCGACAGTTACTGCTGCAGTTAGCTGAGATGGGTTTACCAACAGGGACTGAGGCGCTTGATCCGATTACGCCACAGTATCTGGGCGATCTGATCAGTTGGACTGCCATCGGGGCGCGAACCACCGAGTCGCAGACCCATCGTGAGATGGCCAGCGGCCTGTCAACGGCAGTCGGATTTAAAAATGGAACAGACGGCAACCTGGAAGTGGCCATTAATGCGCTGCGTTCCGCTTCCAGTCCACACAGCTTTTTAGGGATTACTCAGCAAGAGGGTCGTTCGGCGATTATTCGGACGGCGGGTAACCGCTATGGTCATATGGTTTTGCGGGGCGGGCGGCAGCCGAATTATGACTCGGTGAGCATCGCATTGTCTGAAAAAGCACTCGACGATGCCGGTCTGCCGACCAAGCTGATGGTGGATTGCAGTCATGCCAATTCAAATAAAGACCCTGCCCTTCAGCCACTGGTGATGGAAAATCTGGTTAACCAGATTATCGAGGGCAACCGTTCGATTGTGGCAGTCATGATTGAAAGTAATATCGGCTGGGGTGCGCAAAAGCTCACCGAAGATTTGTCAGCCCTTGAGTATGGAGTCTCCATTACTGATGGCTGTATCGACTGGCCGGCCACGGAAAAGCTGCTGAAAGACGCCGCACAGCGGCTGCATCAGCCATTATTAGCAAGAGTCAGTTAATTTTGGGCTTGACCTGAGGCCCGTTGAAGGGTTGAATCATCGACCGATTCAATGGAGGTGGATAATGACCGACAAGGCAACGCTCCCCGTTCGTGGCATTGAGCCGTACGCGCCGAAGAAAGGCGAGGAGTACATGAATGAGGCACAACTAGCGCATTTTCAGGCGATTTTAGAAGCGTGGAAAAAGCAGCTTCAAGACGAAGTTGAGCGCACGGTCAGTCACATGCGTGATGATGCGAGCCATTATGCTGATCCGGCTGACCGGGCAACGCAGGAAGAAGAGTTTGCGTTGGAGCTGCGGACCCGGGATCGTGAGCGTAAGCTCATTCGTAAAATTGATCAGACGATGGACCGTATCCGTACTGACGATTACGGATACTGTGACCAATGCGGCGTAGAAATTGGTTTGCGGCGTCTGGAAGCGCGGCCGACGGCAACGTTATGCGTTGATTGCAAAACACTCGAAGAGCTTCGCGAGAAACAACGTGTTGCCTGAGTACGCGCTTAGCCGTCTTCGGCCAATGCAGCGAGTTGATCAGCCTGATATTCACTGATTAATGGATCGATGATGGGGTCAAGTTGCCCCATCAGAATCTCATCGAGTTTGTATAAAGTCAGATTGATTCGATGATCGGTCACCCGGCCCTGCGGAAAGTTGTAGGTGCGTATTCGCTCTGAGCGATCACCGCTGCCCACCAGCAGCTTTCGGGTTTCGCTGCGTTCACTGGCGGCAGCATCACGTTCCTGATCCATTAAGCGTGCCTGCAACAGCGCGAGCGCCTTTGCTCGATTCTTATGCTGTGATCTTTCGTCCTGGCATTCCACAACGACACCGGTTGGCAGATGCGTGATGCGCACCGCGGAGTCGGTTTTGTTCACATGCTGCCCGCCGGCGCCGGAGGCTCGAAAGGTATCAATGCGCAGCTCTGCGGGATTGATTTCAATTTCATCCAGTGTCTCAGCCTCCGGCAACACAGCAACTGTGCAGGCCGACGTATGAATTCGCCCTTGTGATTCGGTGGTGGGTACGCGCTGAACGCGGTGGGCACCGGATTCAAACTTAAGTCGGGAGAACACCCGATCACCGGCAATACGCGCAATGACTTCGCGATAGCCGCCCTGCTCACCGTCGCTTTCACTAATGATTTCTGTTTTCCAGCCAAGCTGCTCGGCATAGCGCAAGTACATGCGCAGCAGATCGCCGGCAAATAACGCGGCCTCATCGCCCCCGGTGCCGGCCCGTATCTCCAAGAATGTATTACGGGCATCGTTTGGATCTTCCGGCAGCATAAGGATTTTAAGCTGCGCTTCGAGTGTTTCTAAGGCAGCCGATGCGCTTTCAGCCTCTTCTTCAGCCAGTTCCCGCAGCTCGGCGTCTTTCTCTGACAGCATCGCCTGTGCGTTTTTTAGTGACGCCTCATGATGGGCAAAATCAGCGAGCGTGCGAGTAACCGGTTCAAGACGTGCGTATTCGCGCGAAAGCCGTGTGAACTGATCCGAATCAGCAATGATGCCCGGATCGGCTAACAGGCCTTCAATTTCCTGATGACGTTCAGCCAGTCTTTCGAGTTTGCGCCGAAGCGAGTCCTTCATTCTTTATCCTTCTCATCGCTGTCTTCCAGACCTAGCAGCCAGCGACTTTGCTGAACAATCGCCGGATCCCCTGTGCGTGCGGCCTGGCGTAATCCTACTGTCGGAACATGTAATAGCTTGCGGGTCAGTCGATGAGCTAAAACTTCGAGTACCCGCTCCGGGGGTTGTCCGGCAGCCAGGCTGCGCCGTGCCTGTTCGAGGGCAAGTTCACGCTCCCGCTCGCCATGTTGTCGAAACCGCCGAATGGTACTGACCGCATCCAGTGTGCGAACCCAGTCCATAAAGCGGTCGGTCTGTGTTTCCACGAGTCCTTCAGCAGCTTCGGCCGCCTCAGCGCGCGACTGCATATTACGCTCAACCACACCGCGCAAGTCGTCGATGCTATATAAAAAGACGTCGTCGAGTTGCTCGATGGCAGGCTCAATATCACGCGGCACGGCAAGGTCAACCATAAAAATCGGACGTCGACGCCGGTGTTTTAGAGCGTCTTTAACAGCATTCAACTCGACGACGGCCTGCTCACTTGCCGTGCAGGATACAACAATGTCTACCCTGGCAAGATGCGACGGGATCTGATCAAGGGTGAGCGCTGTGCCGGTATGCAGCATCGCCAGCCGCTCTGCACGTTCCTGACTGCGGTTGGCTATGAATAATTCTTTGACTGGTTGTTCATGGAAATGCCTTGCAGTCAGCTCGATCATTTCGCCGGCACCGATCAGCAGCGCTGCGCTGGATTCAAGCCCTCCGAAAATCTGACGCGCCAGGGTAACGGCGGCAAACGCAACAGAGACCGGGTAGGCGCCGATGTCGGTTTCTGTACGCACTCGCTTTGCGACGGCGAACGCATGCTGAAACAGACGTTGCAGTATCTGGCCGAGTAACCCGGCCCGTGCTGCGGAGTGATAGGCCAGTTTTGCTTGTCCAAGGATTTGTGGCTCTCCGAGGACCAAAGAGTCTAAGCCGGCGCCAACACGTAATAAATGCCGAATTGCGTCTCGCCCTTCGTGCACATAAAGATAGGGGGTGAGCCAGCCGGGTTCGAGGCCCTGCTCGGTCTCGAGCCAGCGCTGCAAAATAGCGGGTGTAGCCTCAGGCGACAGTACTGCATGAATTTCGGTGCGATTGCACGTGGAGATGACAGCTGCCTCGCAAACACCGGGTCGCTGCGCCAAAGCCCGTAGTGCCGCGTCCAGACGATCGGTTGATATGACAACCCGCTCGCGAACCGGCACCGGTGCTGTTTTATGATTTAGGCCAAGGGTGACAACAGGCATTGAGTTTGAGTAACTGGCACTATGAAACTGAAATAATCACACTATGTTATCCGTCTTCGATGCTTTTTAGCTAACGCGAGAATATTGATGGAACGAATTAGTCCCGCAGGCTACATGAAATGGCTCCCGTTATGTGGGGCGTTGCTGCTTACTGGTTGTGCCGGTTCGTCGCTGTATGAATCAGGCAGGGCGGGGGTTCCGGCGGATCTTCGGTGGGTGGAATCAGCAGAGTTGGATCCGATTCCTGACGACGCGGTGCTTACCAGAATTTTGTTAGCAGAAATGGCTTTGGCCCGGGGCCAGGCGGACATGGGCATCGAAGCATACGGAGCAGCGGCAGAGCAAAGCCACGATGCACAAATAGCGCGCCGCGCGGTAGAGGTTGCACTGCGCGAAGATGATTACGCGGCGGGGATGGCTGCGACAAAACGCTGGTTGTCTTTAGCGCCGGACAGTATCGATGCGCGTCAGTTATTGGGTGTGCTGAACATCCGGCAGGGCAATTTAGAAGCCGCTTATGCTGCGTTAAGTGAAAATTTACCGGCTGAGCCCTCGGAGCGGGATGCTCTGATCGGAAGGCTCGGCAGCCTGCTGATGCAGCCCGATATGCCGGAAGAAGCGCTTACGTTGATGCAACGACTCGCTGCAGAACAACCCGATTCCGCAGCAGCACAACTGGCACTGGCTCGGCTTGCCTTATCACGCGAAGCTCTGAGTGTGGCGCGTGACGCGGTTGAGCAGGCCCTGGTCTTACGCCCCGATTGGGTGACTGCGAGGTTGTTGAGAGTCGATGTGTTGTTGATGCAGGAGCAAAGCGCATTGGCATTGGCCGCCTATCGCGGGCTAATGGAAGATGATGTGAGTTCCTCTGAAATAATGACCAATGCGGCGATGCTTGCGATGCAAGCGGGCGATTTGCGTTATGCCGGGCAGTTATTACGCGAACTTAAAGAACAGCCGGGTCAAGCGGATCAGGCAAATTTTTGGCTCGGGCAGTTGGCCGAGCAAGGTGCGGTTTGGACCGAGGCCTTGCGTTACTACCGTAATGTGCGTGGATCCCTGCAGGGCGAAGCGAGGCTGCGTGTTGCTTGGGTTTTGGCACGGCTGGAGCGTTTTGATGAAGCTTATGAAGAGCTCAGTGCGGTGCGCTCGGCACATTCCGAGCTTGCCGCGAATGCATGGCGCAGTGAAGGGGAAATGCTGCGCATGCAGGACAAACCGGGGGCTGCCTTACAGGTGTTCAATGCTGGCTTGCTGGCGCATCCCGATGACTTGAATCTGCGATATAGCCGCGCTCTTGTTCTTGTAATGCTTGCGGCGATAGAACCGGCAATCGAAGCATTAGAGGAAATTCTGGCTGTTGATCCGAATAATTCCGCAGCCCTGAATGCGCTGGGGTATACCCTGGTTGATCAGACTGATCGAATTGATGAAGGCGCAGCCATGATTCAGCGCGCCTATGAGGCGGCACCGGAAGACCCGGCGATCATTGACAGCATGGGATGGGCCGCTTTCCGGCAGGGAGAGTTTGAGCGCGCCTTGAGCTACTTGGAAAAAGCGCATGCCCTTGCCTCAGATGATCCGGAGATTTCAGCGCATTTGGGTGAGGTGTTATGGGTGCTGGGGCATCGGGCGAAGGCAAGAGAAATCTGGGCATCGGTGCTGAGCGCCCATCCCGACCACCCGGTGTTGCGCGAAACAATACAAAGGCTTGATCCATGAGAGGCGTTTTAGCGATTTTGCCCGTTCTGCTGCTGACAGGTTGTGCAATAAAACCACCCATCACAGCGGAAGAGCAGGTGCAGGTATTAGAGGTGACTGAATGGTCGGCACCGGCACGCCCGCCTCATTGGGTCATGGAGGGCCGTGCTGGGCTTGAGGCAGGTGGTGAGGCGGGCAGTGCCAGTTTGCAATGGTCGCAGTCAGCGGCGCGTTATCAACTGACAATGCAGGGAACATTGGGTATCGGAAGTCTGGACTTACGCCGCGACAACGATGAGGTCGTGCTGCGAACCGGTGACGGTGAAACGTATGTGGCACGTGATGCGCGTGAACTATTGCAGGCAGTGACAGGCATGGATTGGCCGGTGGAAATTCTGCGCTTTTGGATAACAGGACACGCAGCACCGTGGCTGCCGGGGCAAGTGCGGATTAATACGTCCGGTCAGCTCGTTGAGCTTCGGCAAAACGGCTGGATCGTTCAGTATGGTCGGTACCAAGCGGTAGATGGTTATCAGTTACCCGGTCGAATTTGGGCTGAAGGTGAAGGTTCAAAGGTTCGCCTTGTGGTACGTAGCTGGACGATTGAACAATGAGCGATACCTACAGCCCACCATGGCCGGCCCCAGCCAAAATCAATCGGTTTTTGCATATAACCGGCCGTCGGCCTGATGGTTACCACACGTTGCAAACGGCTTTTCAGTTCGTTGAGCCGGTTGATGAATTAACCTTTACGCTGACCCGGCGCCCGAATATACAAAGGACGGGCGGGATGGCGGATTTAGCGCCAGAACAGGATCTGGTGGTCAGGGCAGCGACGCTGCTCCGTGCTCAAGCAGGCATTACCCAAGGTGTCAGTATTCACCTGAAAAAACGCATTCCGGTTGGCGGCGGTTTGGGAGGAGGAAGCTCAAACGCCGCGACGACATTGGTTGCCTTGAATCAATTGTGGGGATGTTCGCTGACGCCAACGGATCTACACGCCTTAGCACTACAACTTGGTGCCGATGTGCCGGTGTTTGTCGGCGGTGTTGCCGCCTGGGCTGATGGTGTTGGTGAAGTATTGACACCGATAGATATGGATCAGCCCTGGCTGGTTATCGTGAATCCGGGCGTGAATGTGCAAACGGCAGTTGTTTTTCATGACAGTAAATTGACACGCAATACCGCAGAGTTAACAATACGCGCCGTTGGGGATAAAGGTATGCGCAACGATTGTGAGCCGGTAGTCCGGCGGTTGTACTCGAAAATTGCCGCGGTGCTCGATGAGCTCGATCGGTTAGGGGCTGCGAAGCTCACGGGAACGGGAAGTTGCGTATTTGCTGAGTTTGCGTCGCAGTCTGCGGCTGAGGCCGCGCAGCGACAATTGAGTAAAGACCTGGATGTCTGGGTCTGCAGAGCGAAAAATCGCTCGCCGCTCTGTGATCGCCTGGCGATCGAGAGCAGCACCGACAACTGGGGCGTAGCCAAGCGGTAAGGCACGGGGTTTTGATCCCCGCATGCGCAGGTTCGAATCCTGCCGCCCCAGCCATTTTTCAGATAGGTCGACGCGGGGCTCACCACGATGGAAAACGGAAGCATGATGCTCTTCAGCGGGAGTGCAAATCCCGCATTGGCCCATGCAATCGCTGCGCATCTCAAAATCAGAGTTGGCGATGCATTAGTGACGAGCTTCAGTGATGGTGAAGTACAGGTCGAAATTAATGAGCATGTGCGCGGACACGATGTGTTCATTATTCAGCCGACGTGTCAGCCGACTAACGATAATCTGATGGAATTACTGGTGATCGCCGATGCGCTAAGACGCTCTTCAGCGGCACGGATCACTGCGGTAGTTCCCTACTATGGATATGCCCGTCAGGACCGGCGTCAGCGCTCGCAGCGCGTGCCGATCACCGCAAAGCTCGTGGCCGATATGATTACGACGGCTGGCATTAATCGGGTGGTCACCGTTGATCTGCATGCGGATCAGATTCAGGGATTTTTCAATATTCCTGTCGACAATGTCTACGCATCACCGGTTTTGTTGGGTGATATCTGGCGCCAGACCTATGCCGATAAAATTGTTGTCTCGCCTGATGTGGGAGGTGTTCTGCGTGCGCGTGCGGTCGCCCGCCGGCTTGATAATGCGGATCTGGCCATCATTGATAAACGCCGGCCGAGAGCTAATGAGCTTGAGGTGATGAACATTATCGGAGATGTGCAGGATAAGACCTGTATCATTGTTGACGATATTATTGATACCGCTGGTACGCTTTGTCAGGCAGCAACCGCTTTAAAAGAGCGAGGTGCGGGTAAGGTGGTCGCGTATATCACCCATCCGGTATTATCAGGCCCGGCGATTAGCCGTATTGAGGCAAGTCACCTTGACCAGGTGGTAGTCACTGACAGTATTCCGCTGTCAGAAGCGGGGAAAGCCTGTGATCGAATTCGCCAGCTGTCGCTAGCGGAAATGCTCGCCGAGACGATGCGGCGGGTGAATAATGATGAGTCAGTCAGTGAGTTGTTCGTTGACTGATCGCTGAAGCGTTATCTCTGGTCGCGGGGATAACAGCCGCCTTGAGCGGTTTTATTTTTTTATATGGAGTAAACACACATGACGGTTGAACTAAAGCTGGATGCAACCGTTCGCGAAGATCAGGGGAAGGGTGCGAGCCGCCGCCTGCGTCACGCGAAGCAGATTCCAGGTATTTTGTATGGTGCTGGCAAAGCGCCTGTTTCTCTGACATTTAATGAGGAACAGGTACTGCGCCTGTTGCGTGAAGAAGGGTTTTACTCGCAAATCCTTGATGTAAAAGTCAAAGGAAAAAGAGTTGAGAAGGCCATCTTAAAAGACATGCAACGGCATCCATTCAAGCCGCTGGTTACGCATATGGATTTATTGCGGATTAAGGCCGGTGAAAAAATGCGCCAGACGGTGCCATTGCACTTCCTGAATGAAGAGACCGCGAAGGGCGTTAAGCTCGGCGGGGGTGTGGTGCATCACGACGCCATTGAAGTGGAAGTCGAATGTCTGCCGAATGATCTGCCCAACGCGATCGATGTTGATATCGCTGAACTGGAGCTGGGTCACTCAATCCATCTGTCTGATCTGACGCCGCCTGAGGGCGTGTCCTTTACAGGGCTGGACCCTGAGCATGATCATGATCCTGTGTTGGTCAGCATTAATGCACCGCGGGTGGTCACTGAGGAAGAAGATGAACAGGACGAGGCAGGTGATGCAGCCGACGACGATAGCGCAGGTGATACCGCTGACGACAGCGAGTAACGCAGTGCTCTCGGAACGCGCTCGGTGAGTACCGTTGCCGCGTTTCAGTTGATAGTTGGTCTGGGTAACCCCGGTTCACGCTATGAAGGAACCCGGCATAATGCCGGGTTCTGGTTTATAGCGGCGTTGGCAGCCGAGCAGGGCATTGCCTTGCGGGAATCCACTAAGTTTCATGGCTGGCATGGTCAATGGGTGACCGAGCGGGGTGTGGTTCATCTTTTGTGTCCCGCAACTTTTATGAACCATAGCGGCCGGTCGGTTAGTGCAATTGTGAATTTCTACCGATTAGCGCGTCCGAACGTGCTTGTCGTGCATGATGAAATAGACCTTGCGCCGGGGGTTTTGCGGCTCAAGGAAAACGGTGGGCATGGCGGCCATAACGGGTTGCGCGATATTGTCTCGGCACTGGGCGGTTCAGATTTCTGTCGCCTGCGCATCGGAGTTGGTCATCCGGGTAGTAGTGATTTAGTTGTGCCGTATGTGCTCGGAGAGCCGGGGCGCGATGAAAAGGCCGTTATCCATTCGGGCATCGAGGCGGGCCTGGCCTGTATGCCTGATTTAATGTCAGGACATTGGGCGCAAGCGCAACAGATCCTTCATCGGCGTCAATAAGGAGCGAAAATGGGATTTAAATGCGGAATTGTCGGCCTTCCGAACGTGGGTAAGTCCACGCTCTTTAATGCGCTGACGCGTAACGAAATTCCAGCGGAGAATTATCCGTTTTGTACCATTGATCCTAACGTAGGAATTGTTGCGGTGCCCGATCCCCGTCTGGCGGAGTTGGCCGCGCTGATTAAGCCGCAAAATGTGGTGCCAACCACGATGGAGTTCGTGGATATCGCAGGCCTTGTGGCGGGCGCCTCGCGCGGTGAAGGATTGGGTAATCAGTTTTTGGGCAATATTCGTGAGACAGATGCCATTGCGCATGTCGTACGCTGCTTTGAAAGTGAGGACGTACATCATGTGGAAGGGCAAGTGAGCCCTGTTGCGGATATTGAAACAATCAATACTGAATTGCTTTTGGCTGATCTTGATTCGGTGGAGCGGGCCATAGAGCGCCAAACGCGCCGAGCCAAGGCCGTGGATAAGGCCGCCATTGCGGCACGTGATGCACTTAAGCATATAGAGGCCGCACTCAACGAAGGTGTGCCGATACGCGCGCAGTCATTAGATGAAACGGCGCTGGATGCGATTGCAGAGCTGCATTTGCTCACTGCCAAGCCCGTTTTGTATGTGGCAAACGTCGCCGAAGATGGCTTTTCGGATAATACGCTGCTCGATAGCGTAAAGGCCCTGGCCGATAAAGAGGGCGCCCCTGTGGTGCCGTTGTCGGCTGCGATTGAGGCCGAATTGGCCCAGCTGGAGCCTGAGGAGCAGACAGAACTGCTTGAAGTCTATGGTTTATCAGAGCCTGGTTTGAATCGGTTGATTAGAAGCGGATACGGGCTGCTGCATCTGCTGACCTTCTTTACCGCCGGGCCGAAAGAAGTGCGGGCCTGGACAGTGGAAGAAGGCGCCACTGCGCCGCAGGCAGCAGGGCGAATTCATACTGATTTTGAAAGAGGCTTCATTCGTGCCGAGGTAATCAGCTTTGATGACTACATTTCGGCCGGTAGCGAGCAGGCCGTCAAAGAAGCGGGGCGCATGCGCTTAGAGGGCAAAGACTACCTGATGCAGGAAGGTGATATCTGTCATTTTCGCTTCAACGTCTAAAGCGCCAGTTGACAGTACCCGCCAGGCTCTGGATACTTGCGTCCTCCAATTTGGCTACGTAGCTCAGCTGGTTAGAGCACATCACTCATAATGATGGGGTCGGTGGTTCGAATCCACCCGTAGCCACCATTTCACTACCGTCTATTCAGGCGGCTCGTGAAACCCTGATTCCATTAGCATTTTGATCGCCATGGCAGCAGCCTCGGCATCGCTGCCGCTTGCCGTTATCTGAAGCTCGCTACCCTGACTGGCTGCCAGCATCATGAGCCCCAGAATACTTTTTGCATTAGCGGTTTGACGATCGTGAGCGATGGTTATTTCAGCGTCAAAAGGTGTAGCCGCTGCAACAATTTTTGCTGCGGCCCTTGCATGCAGGCCCCGCTGATTAACGATAGAAACGGTGGTTTCAATGGACAGGGGCATGTTGAGAGGTCGCCAGCGTAATTCCATCTTCGGCGGTAGACAGCGCCTTTGCTGCCAGGCTGTGAGGATTCAGTGAGGGATAACTCATCACACGCAGTAGCATGGGCAGGTTTAGTCCGGTCACAACGGGTGCCTGCTGCTGTTTACCGACAGCGACGGCAATGTTGCATGGTGTGGCACCGTATGCGTCCGTCAGGATCAGTACGCCGTCATAGCCTGATGAGAGCTTATCGGCGGTAGTCAGTGCCCGTTCATGCGCTGTCTCCACCGACTCATTGAGCCCGGGCTCGATACATGCCATCGATAGCGGGGGCTCCCCCATGATTTCTTCGACGGTCTGCCGCATGGCAGCGCCCACGCCTTTATGCGTAATCAGTAAAATCGCAACATTCATGGCAGCTCTCGATGCCTAACAGAAACCGCAATATGCCCTGACTCCAACTGTTTGGCTAGCCGTTCAACTAAATAAACCGATCGATGCTGTCCCCCGGTGCAGCCGATGGCGATGGTCAGATAGCTCCGATTCTCTGCTTCAAACACCGGTAGCCATTCCTGCAAAAAGCCGAGCACCTGTTTTTCGTAACGGGATACCATGGAATTTCCCGCCAGATACTCCACGACGGGAGCGTCTTTTCCGGTCATTGCTCGGAGTGCTGTCTGCCAATGCGGATTGGGCAGGCAGCGGCTGTCAAAAACAAAGTCAGCGTCCGGCGGAGTGCCGTGCTTGAAGCCGAACGACTGTAGTAAAACCGATAGCGTATTAGGGGTTTGTACAAGGCGTTGCCGCACGATTTGTCGGAGCTCATGAAGCGTTGTGTGCGTGGTATCCAGCGTTAGATCAGCTCGGCCATGCAGGGGCATGAGCAAGTCACGTTCTCCCTGAATGGCTTCAGCGAGCGGCGTGTCGGTATTGCTTAACGGATGGCGTCGGCGTGTTTCAGAGAAGCGTTTTAGCAAAGTGGACGTATCAGCGTCCAAAAAGACAATTTCTAATTGAAGCCCCTGCGCCTTCAATGCGTCCAGTATTGCCGGAATCTGTGCGAGTTCATTGGGTCGGTTGCGTGCATCAATGCCCACGGCGTAGGGGTTCTCGTCGTTCGCTTGTATCAGATGCGTGCCGAACTGTTGCAGTAAGGCAGCGGGCAGATTATCGATGCAGTAAAAGCCGCAATCCTCAAGGGTTGCCAATGCAACACTTTTGCCCGAGCCGGAAAGCCCACTAATAATGACTAATCGCATGTCGTGTGCCTTGCCATAAGTTTTTCAGTTGCGGTTTTCCCGGGTCTGCCCCGACGCCATTCCTGTGCTGCAATCATAATGAGCGATGACACCGGGCGTGCGGATGAGAACTGAAGAGTCGGAATTCGCAAATGATGATACCCCACGGGGCGCCAGTCCTCCAGAAGCTCACAGGGCTGCTGGCCGGACGGCTCAATATGCGCTCTGAGGTGAATATCAGCGATTCTAACAATCGCTGTGTGACCGAAATGTGTTGCCACGTGAATAATGCCGATAGCGCGCAAATAGAGCAGACCGAACGCCGCCGGTGGCGCAGAACCCCTGGGTAAACCGGCGTCGGATTCGGTGATAACAACGGCATCATCTGCTACGAGCTGCTGATTCGCTTTGAGCAGGGCTAAAGCGGTGTCGGTTTTACCTACCCCGGCATTGCCGGTAATCAGCACGCCCACACCGTGCACGCGCATCAGTGTGCCAGGGATTTGACGAGTTACCCCGCGTTCTGGCTCTGCCATTCAATAAGACTGCTATGCAGGTCGGTATTGGAGCGGCAGGCGCGCAGCCGGGCACAGAATGCGGTATCTCTAAACATTTCCGCGAGCCGTGCAAGAATACGCAAGTGTTCATCATTACTACTTTCCGGAACGAGCAAGGCGAATATCAGATCAACCGGCTCTTTATCTACCGCGTCGAAATCGATGGGTTTTTCCAACCGGATCACAGCGGCTCTGGGTGCTTCGATTGAAGCCCCGCGGCTGTGGGGCAGCGCCACGCCGTGCCCTAATCCCGTGCTGCCCAAGCGCTCGCGCAGCGTCAGGCCCTCAAATACTGCACGCGCACTCGTGGTATCCAGGTCGTCAGTCAGTAATTCGCTGAGTAACTCCAGACTTCGCTTTTTACTCGTGACATCAGCGCCACAGCGCACCCGTTGCGAATCAATAAGCGTTGCAAGTTCCATATTTACCTAAGGCTCTAAGTTTGATCCAACACTGCCTTCGGCACGATGGTGGTCGGTGCGCTTTTCCTTGTGCTTTACCACTTGCCGATCCAGTTTGTCGGTCAGTAAATCAATGGCAGCATACATATCGGCTGCTGTGGAATCAGCATACAAACGAGCCCCGCTGAGTGCCATCGTGGCTTCTGCTTTTTGCTCGCTGCGCTCAACGGTAAGGATGACATGTACATCCACTACGTTATCAAAATGTCGTTCCAGACGTTGAAATTTCTCGGCGACATAATCGCGTAGTGCATCGGTGATGTCGACATGATGGCCGGTAATGTCGATTTTCATAATAACTCCTTAGCGTCGTTTTCGTTCAGTTGAAGCGGGAATGCCCATTGCTTCCCGATATTTGGCGACGGTCCGTCGAGCAACGCGAATGCCCTCATCTTCAAGAATGCTGGCAAGCCGTGAGTCGCTTAAGGGCTGTTGCGGATTTTCCTGACCGATGAGACGGCGTAGTTTTGCTCGGATTGCCGTTGCTGAGCATGCGCCACCATCGGCGGTTTGCACGTGGCTTGAGA
>JAGXLT010000130.1 GCA_018334525.1 Gammaproteobacteria bacterium | reverse complement strand
ATTAATACCGCATCATCGAGCTCGGCCGCGGCGCCGGCGAGTTCAGACAGAACAAGCACACCAGGATCGTCCGGGTCCTGCGAGGTCACAAATTCTTTGGCCACCAGGTTCATGCCATCGCGAATGGGGGTGACCAGGCCCACGCGTGCGGCCCGATACAGCCCCATTATAGAGCCGCGGGCAAAGGTTTTATTCAGATAATGCAGCGGCGCCCAGTCGATATCGCCATAAGTGCCGTTGATATGCCCGCTCAGCCCCTCAAGACGGGTGCGCAAATCGGCATATTCGCTAATACTGCTGCGCGATAAGCTGGCGATTTGCATCATTACGGTTTGCCCGCGGCGATGGGCATAATCTTTTAACAACAGCTCAAAGGCCCGTAAACGCTGCTCCAGGCCTTTAGAGTAGTCCAACCGATCAACGCCGATAATCAGATCACGATCGCCAAGCCCCCGCACCAAACGACGCACACGGGGTGCCATTACGGTGCGCTCGGCTAGTTGAGTCAGCTCATCTACATCAACCCCCACGGGGTAAACGCCGGTTTGCAGATTACGGTTGCGATGCCGCAGCTTGCCGGGTTGGCGGCCCAGTGCGCCGACTGCCCGATTGGCGGATTCCTCAAATGCGTGCTGGTCATTTTCGGTTTGAAAGCCGAGCAGATCAAAGCGGCAGAGATCTTCGATGAGTTGCCGATGACCGGGAATGGCACGCAACACGTCATAATCGGGAAAGGGAATATGCAGGAAAAATCCGATGCGATTGGTTACGCCACGATCCCGCAGCTCCCGGGCAAGCGGCATCAGGTGGTAGTCGTGAATCCAAATGGTGTCGTTAGGGTTCAGTAGCGGCGTGAGGGCATCGGCAAACAGTGCGTTCACTCGTGCATAGCCTTCGGCATATTGCCGCTGATAGTCCATGGCGCCCAGATTGAAATGGAAAACGGGCCAAATGACGGTGTTGGAGTAGCCCAGGTAGTAATCGTCGTAGTCTGCCCGTGCCAGGGGCAAAGTCGCGTATTCAATGCCTTCGTGTTGGGTCAGCTTCGGGCGGCTGATGGGGCCCTGGCTGAGTTGCCCGTTCCATCCAAACCATAACCCGCCCCGACGTTGTAGCGCGCCGCTAAGCGCAACCGTCAGCCCGCCGGCCTGGGGCTGGTTGGAGCGCGGCGCGGGCACCCGGTTGGAGACCACCACCAGGCGACTCATAGCGCTTCCTCCCAAGAGCGGCTCAGGCGCACGGCGGCGTTAATTAACCCCACCATGCTGTAGGTCTGCGGGAAGTTGCCCCATAGCTCACCCGTTTGGGTGTCTAAATCTTCAGAAAGCAGGCCCAGTTGTGTGCGATGTGTGAGCATATTCTCTAGTAGCTGTCTTGCTTCGTCTTGACGCCCAATCGCGGCCAGAGCGTCGATAAACCAGAACGTACAAATGTTAAATGCGTTTTCAGGCAGCCCGAAGTCATCTTCGGCGGCATAGCGAAAAAGGTGATCCCCACGGCGTAAATGCCGCTCAATGGCCTCGACCGTGCCAATAAATCGTGGGTCATCAGCGGCCAAAAAGCCCAGGTCATGCATGATCAGCAGGCTGGCATCCATCGTGTCACCGCCAAATGTCTCGGTAAAGGCGCCTTCGGCTTCATTCCATGCCGCTTGGCAAATATGCGTGTGCATGCGTTCGGCTTCGCTTTGCCAACGCCGGGCATCCGCATCAAGACCGAGCCGCTCGGCAATCCGTCTTAAGCGATCACAGGCCGCCCAGCACATCATGGCTGAATAGGTGTGCACCCGGGCGCGGCCGCGGTATTCCCAAATGCCGGCGTCGGGCTGGTCATAAAGTTGGGCGGCGGCATCACCGAGCGGGCAGAGGCGGTGGTAGAGGCTTTTATCACCTGGGCGCTCCAGGCGCTCATCGAAAAATGCCTGCGTGGCAGCCAGAATGACTGTCCCGTAAACGTCGTGCTGATTCTGGCGATACGCATCGTTACCCACGCGCACCGGGCCCATGCCGCGATATCCGCTCATTGCTTCGGTCTGAGTCTCTTCAATACGGGTTTCCCCACCAATGCCGTAGAGGGGCTGCAGGCGCTGATCGCTGCTGGCCGCTACAATGTTAATGATGTAGCGTAAAAACCCTTCCATGGTGCGCGTAGCGCCCAGTCGATTCAGCGCATGCACGGTAAAGTAGGCATCGCGCAGCCAGCAGTAGCGATAATCCCAATTGCGCTCGCTATTGGCCGCTTCGGGAATGGAGGTGGTGAACGCAGCAATCACCGCGCCGGTATCTTCGTAAGCGGAGAGCTTTAAGGTAATGGCGGCTCTAATGACCGGGGCCTGCCATTCAAACGGAATGGCGAGCGAGCGCGTCCAGTCACGCCAGTGTTGCTCGGTCAGCTCAAGAAAGCGCCGCCCCATGTCGTCAACGGATTCTTTAACGCTCTCATCAGGCCCGATAACAAACGTGAGTGTGCTGTCGACCATAAACGGTTTTTCATCCAGCACGTGGGTGAGCGCGGCGTTGGTTGTGACGCGAAGGACCTGATCGCGGCGTAAAAATCGAATGTGGTTGCTGCCGCGGGTGATGTCTGGGCGTTGCC
This sequence comes from Gammaproteobacteria bacterium, assembly GCA_018334525.1. Classification (GTDB taxonomy): domain Bacteria; phylum Pseudomonadota; class Gammaproteobacteria; order Nitrococcales; family Nitrococcaceae; genus Spiribacter. Next base: position 1,530 of record JAGXLT010000130.1, on the reverse strand, counting down.
CATTCCAACCCATGGTCGGACGAAGCTTTACGCGAATCACCGGGTTGCCGCGCAGCACCTCAACGCGTCGCACAATCATCACAGGGCGATAGTAGCGGCCAAATTGACGAAACCGCGGGCAGAAATCGGTAATTTTCAGCACACCGCCATGCTGGTCGGTGAGCTCGGTACACAGGATGGCGGTATTGCGGATGTAGTACTGACGGGATTCCTGGGGGTTGCACAGTTCAATCGAAAAATGGCCCTGATCGTGTGTGTCCACCAATTGGCTGAAGGCCGGCTCCGCATCAAACCGCGGCAGGCAGGACCACACAATACTGCCCTGCTTATCGATAAGCGCTGCAATCTGGCAGTTGCCAATCGCGCCGAGTTCGAGATTTACAGGCGGCTCAGCCATTCTAATGCCTCATTTACAGTGTCGATTTTATACTGCGCGACGGTTTGTGGCGCATCACCCACGCGGATGGAGTAGCCCCCCATTGCGTTAACGGCCGCGAACGCGTCTTCATCGGTTGTATCGTCGCCTAAAAAGACCGGAGTTCGGCCTTTAAACGGCGGCTCAGCCATGTAGGTTTGCACCACGGTGCCCTTGTGCTGACTGCCTGGCTTAAGCTCTACAATTTGCTTGCCTTTTTGCAGGATAAATTCATTGCCGAGCGCTTTTTGTTCAGCATCTAACAGCGCTTCTGCCGCTGGCCCGGCAGCGGGCGCATTGCGAAAATGTAAAGCCAGTGCATTGCCCTTATCTTCCCACATCGTGCCGGGATGCGCTGCCACAAACGCCTGAATGACCGCGCGGGCCTGAGCAAACTCGGCGGTGCGGTCAACGGCCTGATACAGCTGGCCTGCTGCATCACGTCGCTCTAGCCCATGCACGCCCGCCATTGCGGGTAAGGCGCCATCCAGCATCGCATCCAGCCCCGCCAGGCTGCGCCCGGAGATGACGGCAATAGCCCCATTGAGTCGATGCGCTAAGTTGCGCAATAGCGCCGGCAGATCCGGCGGAACAATCACGGCATCCGGGTGTTCAGCAATTTCCACTAAGGTGCCATCGAAATCCAAAAATAAAGCCCAGTCTGATTGTGCAGCGGGTGGTGCGCTCACGGTTCCTCCGCTAAAAAGTGGGCTAATTCCTGGCTGAGTAACTGGCGCAATGCGCGAGTAATTGCCTCGTTAATCACGGCGGCATTGGCTTCGGCACCTGGCGGTGTAGCGCGCTGATTATCCAATGTGGATTGAGCTCGAGTGGTGAGTCGCTCGCCATTGGCCCAGGCTACCGCTCGCAGGGAAACTTCGGTCTCGAGCTGCCATGGGATACCGGCGCGGACTTCGTGGTTGAGAGCGTCAATGGTGATCTCAAGCCGTGGCTCACGCTGCTCTGTCCATAGCGCGGCTGTCAGGTCATAACCTTTTAGCGCCTCAGCCGCTGCCAGTTGTACTACATAGGCAATATCCTGTGCCGCGCTAAGGGGCAGTACGTCGCCGCGCAGTGTTTGCTGGGTTCCCAGCTCAGCAACCTGCTCACGGGCG
>JAGXLT010000129.1 GCA_018334525.1 Gammaproteobacteria bacterium | reverse complement strand
GGAGAAGCTGTTTCTCGCATGGATTCGGCCGAAACAGAGTAGGGTGAGCGCGGTGCCAGTGCCACCTGCACCATGCTGCCGGGTTGCGGGTCATGGAATTGGTTGATAACGGGCTCATCCAGCTCGCTTGCGATATGAAAGCGCATGCCCATGGCCTGCATCACTTCAACCTGATCATCAACACGGCAGCCGTTCGGCCACAGATAATTATGATCCATGCTGGTGGTGCAGCCACCCAGTAATAATTCAGCCGCGGCGATGCGGGTTGCGCTTTGGAGCGCCTCGGGGGTGATTTTCTCCCACAGTGGCTGATGTAAACGTTGCCACTCAATCACATTTGAGTTTTGTGCAGCGGGCAATGCGCGGGTAAGGGTTTGCAGAAAATGCCCATGGGTATTGATGAGCCCGGGTATCAGTACCATGCCGCTGGCATCAATGCGCTCGCAGTCATCAATTGTTAGTTCATCTTTCGGCCCAATTGCTTCGATCCAGCCATCGTTCACAATAAGGCTGACATTGCTTTGTGGCGGTTCACCCGATCCAGGATTGAGCAACCAGTCGGCGTTTAGGACTGCAATTTTTGTCATGGATTCTCTCCATGGGTCATTGCTCGGGTTATCGCGGCGCCAAACAGCAGAATCAGTGCCGAGGCATAGATCCATACCAACAGTAAAACAAGCGATCCTGCCGCGCCATAGGCGGAGGCAGGCGCGGTAAAGGTGAGGTAACTGGCAATCAGGTAGCGCCCCAGCATGAACAGTAAAGCGGTGATAGCAGCCCCTGGGAGCGCGTCTTTCCAACTTAGTGAGATATCGGGGAGGATACGAAACATCAGTGCGAAGAGCAGAGTCATTAAAGCGAGGCTCGCGCTGGTTTCTACGAAAGTCATTAATGTCGTATCGATTGTTAACCATTCACTGGCGAACCGATTAATGGCTCTGAGTATGACGCTCGTCAGCAGGGATGCCATGATGACAAGACCAAAAATCAGCGCGATGACAAGCGAGAGTAATCGGTTGATCAGCAGGGACAGGATATTGTTGCTATGCCGTGGTGAGGTGACGTTCCAGATGCTGTTTAATGCGCGCTGGAGTTGCACAAAAACCGCGGTGGCCCCCAGCGCCATGGCGAAGACGCCGGCTAATGTTGGGAGCCAGCCCGTTTGCGTTAACTGCGTGTCTGCCACCACCTGTTCAACGACGCGTGCCGGTTCGGGGCCAATCAGCCCCTCAAGCTGGCCTACAATACGGCCCTCAGCTGCCTCTGGTCCTAGCACAATACCGGTCGCGGTAATGGCAAAAATCATAATGGGTGCCAGTGAGAAAATTGTGTAGAACGCAAGTGCGGCGGCATTCGCAAAAGCACCGCCGTCAAACCATACCTTAATAGCACGTGTGGTTATGGTGAATACGGCTCTCATAACCAGCGCCTCACCTGTCGGCAGTAGGTTCGATAGGCCTCGCCAAAGTTAAGTGCCAGTGCGCGTTCTTCGGGCCGGATTTGAAAATGATTCAGGTAAAGAATAAACAGTGGCATGGTCAGAGCGCTAGCCATATTGCCTAGCCATACTATCCAGGCGACAAGCAGCACCATGTCGGCCAGATAAATTGGATTGCGGCTATGCTGATAGGGTCCGCTTGTGATCAGTCGGCTGGCACGTTCCGGATGAATCGGGTTGAGCGTGGTGCGATGGCGAATCACCCACCAGGCTGCGACAACCATTAGGGTGATGGCTGCGCCGGCCAATAGGCCGGCTAGAGTTTCGAGGCCCGCTATGGGAAGGCGCCAATCTGGTAGCAGCCAATCAATACCCCAGGCAAAGCCGCCGACGATTAGCAAGACTGCCGGCGGTGGCAGCTTCGTTTTCATGCTGAGCTCCTCTAATGCCTTCGCTGATCCGGTTGTTAGGATACAGCGCGTCAAAGAGCAGGGGATAGCGATTGCTTGGTCTGTACGCTCGCCTGAGAGGTGTAACGGGGAATGAGTTTTTGTGAGCTCTTTGCATATTGTACTCAACTTTTTCGAATATTGACCTTTGACAAGCGGTTAATCGCGGTATACGTTCAATTGTGTATGCAATTTGGTGAACGTAATGGAAAGTAAATCCCATACAGACGCAGATAATATTCGTGGTGGATTCGGAGGGAGTTTCCGCGCCGGGCAGAGCGTCGCTTTAGTCGTGGTGGATTTTCAGAAGGGGTTTACGCAACCGCATGTGAGTCCACTAGCGGCAGATTGCAGCAGTGCGGTGGAAGCAACCGCCCGCGTGATTGAGGCCATTCGACCACATGGGCCCGTTTTTTATACCGTTTGCGGTTATCGTCCTGGGCTTGTTGAAGCTGGCCGATGGATTGAAAAGTGTGGGGCATTAGACACTTTAATCGTCGGTACCGAGGCTTGTGAGCTTGATCCACGATTACCGTTTGACCCGAGTGCCGGCGATTTGATTGTTCCTAAAAATATGCCTTCGGCATTTTTTGGAACATCACTTGCCGCAACACTGACCGCGCTGGGAGTCGATACATTGCTGATAACCGGTTGTACAACGAGTGGTTGTGTCCGGGCTTCTGCCGTTGACGCTATCCAGCATGGCTTTGCGCCCCTCGTCATAGAGGACGCTTGTGCTGATCGGTCATGGGCTCAGCATCAGAGCAATCTGATTGATTTGCAGAGTAAATATGCTGAAGTCATCCACAGCGATAATCTTTCGCAGTGGTTCTAAACTTAATGGAGAGTTTGAAAATGAAAACAGTCAGTAGTTTCAAAAAAACCGCCCTTGCCCTGACTTTCGGGTTAGCGACCGGGGCAGCAACCACGGCAACCGCGCAGGAAACCTATCAATTAACGTTTTCGACGTATCTGCCGCCAGCTTATGAGTACTTCTGGGATCCGGTGCAACACTTTGTTGAGGAGGTAGAAGCAAATTCTGATGGGCGGATTCAGATTGATGTTTTCCACTCAGCCCAGCTGTTTGACGGGTTTGAAGAACTCGAGGCGGTTTCTCGCGGAGATGTCGATTTCACCGCAATGACCGGTACTTACCCCAGTGGCACGATTCGGCCGCTGAGTATTTTCACATTGCCCTTTGTGTTTGATGATGTAGACCATATGCAGCGTGCATTAAATGGTGGTTTGCTTGATCTTGGAATCACTCAGGAGTTCATGGATGACCACGGCGTTAAGATTCTTGGCGTTGCACCCTGGGATCCCTATGAGTTTTACACGAAAGACCAGCCGCTTGAGTCGGTTGAGGATTTTGCCGGGTTAACTTGGGCAACGACGGGTAGCACAGACGCGCGTGCAATGCAGGTGCTTGGCGGATCCCCCACAGGAATGGGTTCCGGAGACCTTTATTTGGCATTTGACCGTGGCGTAATTGATGGTACTCCGCGACCTCTGCTGACTGGCATCGGTCGTAGTCTTTATGAGGTGATCGATCATATTGCGCTGGGTACGTTCTCTGTCGATACCTCTATTCTGTCGGTCAATGCAGAAACCTGGGACTCGTTACCCGCTGACCTGCAGCAGGTAGTAGCAGATGCTGCTGCTTCCAGAGATCAGATGCAGTTTGAGCTGGTTGCTGACTTTATTGATGAGTCGATCGGACGTTACGAGTCACTCGGCGTTAGTGTGAAAGCACTTGAGCCCGCAGTGCTCGATAATCTGCGTGCTGCGACTCAGCCAGTCATTGAAGAGTGGTTGGAAGAAGTCGATAACGGCAGTGCTTACCTCGATCTCGTCGAAGAGACTCGCTGAGTTATCCTACTGTGAGATGGCCAGGGGCACATTGTGCCCCTGGCTGTTCGTTATCGGAGGTTCCAACGATGGTGACTCGCCTTCTGCAGGCATTAGATACGCTTGCTTATAGTGGGATGTTTATAGCGCGATTTGCGTTGGCAGCATTGCTGGTATTAAGCCTGTACGCCGTTGTGTCCAGATACGTATTCAATAGCGCCAGTGTTCATGCCTTAGAGTTCAGTACTTATCTGCTTTCGATGATCGCCTGGCTGTCGTTGGCCTGGATTTTGCGCGAAGATCGTCATGTTCGGATGGATGCATTAAGGGATAATTTGCCGACCTGGTTAAAGCGCATCGCTAACACCATTTCGTTAACGGCCATTGTGATTTTTTCTACA
>JAGXLT010000128.1 GCA_018334525.1 Gammaproteobacteria bacterium | reverse complement strand
ATTTTCATCAACTTCCAAGTCTCGCATCACCCGCTTGACCAGTCGCCGCTGATCTTCGCTGTCAAGGATCTGAAAGCTTTGCGGCAGTCCGGCCTCCTGCCAATGCGCACGCAGCAGCCGGTGGCTTAGTCCATGAAAAGTGCCGACCCACATACCGGAGCTGGATAGATCGAGAAGCTGCTCGATGCGACCGCGCATTTCCGCCGCGGCTTTATTCGTAAAGGTAACCGCCAGCAAATTAAATGGTGTTGCGCCCTCTACACGCACCAACCACGCCGCACGATGAGTTAATACGCGGGTTTTGCCACTGCCCGCGCCAGCCAGTACTAAAGCCCGCCCGAGTGGTGCGGTGACTGCCTCACGTTGCGCGGCATTCAGCGGATCAATAAGGTCCGATACATCCATTCGAGGAGTATATCAGCGAGCCCGGGTAAAGGTCCCGGGCTCTGACCAGCGGTTATGGCGGATCTGAGACACCCGGATCTGAGACACCCACAGTTTTGCTAGTGGCTTAGGGTGCTAGGCAATCAGATAGGCTCGCAGCCATTTCCTGAATTAATGCCGGATAAAAATCGGGGCCCAGGGGAATGGCTGATCCGAGCGGATCTATGACACCCATAGAAGCGTCTGTGCCATCCAGCACGGTTTCAACCATCGCTCGATTGAACTGTGGCTCTGCAAAAACACATACGGCGCCACGATCTTCAACTGTCTGGCGAATATCAGCGATCCTCGCGGCGCTCGGCTCCCTCGCGTCACTTAATGCGATTGACCCGACCATATTCAAATCAAAGCGGTGTTCAAAATACTGATATGCATCGTGAAAAACGATATATGGCTGATCGGCTACCGGTGCTAACGAAGCTTGGATGTCCGTGATTAAGGTGTCTAAACGTGCCTGTCCTTGTTTAGCATTTTCTCGATACACCCCAGCATTCATCGGATCAGCAGCTGCCAATGTCTCGGCAATTACACCAAGCCAGACCTGGGCATTGACTGGATCCAGCCATGCGTGGGGGTCGAGCCCGTCATGGGCGTGTGCGTGGTCATGGTCGTGGCCGTGGCCGTGGGTGTCTTCGTTGTCGTGACCATGGCCATGATCACTGTGGGTGTCTTGGATATCATCGTGGCTTTCACGAAAAGTGTGCGCCCTTAAACCATCGACTTTAAGCAAGCTCACGACTTGAGCGTCTGCCGATAGGTTGGAAAGCGCACGGTCCAGCCATGGGGTCAATTCAGAACCCACCCAAAAAACAATATCAGCACCCTCAAGGGCGGCGGCTTCAGACGGACGAAGCGAGTAATTATGGGGAGACGCCCCAGGCCGAATCACATTGCTCGGCTCCGCCACACCATCCATCACTTCCGCCGCCAGCGCGTAAACGGGTGGGATATCGGTAACGACCTTGGGTACTGCCATGCCGGTCGCAGGGGCCACAAGGCATCCAAACAGGCCGACGTAAATTAATTGACTGATTCGCTTCATTATTTAAAGCCTCTGCTAGAGAATATGGTGATATGTATAAACGGCTGCCGAGCAAGCATAAGAGAAATGTTATATCATAACGCTTTCTCTCAGCAACCTATTGATCAGGGAGCGCCAAAACAATGAGCGGGCCACTAATTGAGGCAAAAGATATTTCGGTCAAGATTGGGGATCGTCGCATTCTTGATCACATCGAATTAGCCATCAATGCCAAAGAAATTGTTACGGTGGTTGGGCCGAACGGTTCTGGGAAATCAACGCTTTTAAGAACACTTATCGGCGCAATCAAACCCGATAGAGGAAAAATTAGACGTAAGCCTGAGCTAAAGATTGGCTATGTGCCCCAGAAATTGCACATCGACCCTACATTACCAATGACCGTTCGTCGGTTTTTGAATTTGCCCCGCAAGCATGATCAATCGACTATCGATTTAGCGCTACAACGTGCCGGCATACCAGGGCGGGCGGGCGACGCGATGAGCGCATTATCGGGCGGGCAATTCCAGCGAGCACTGATGGCCCGGGCACTGCTTGATACCCCCGACTTGCTTATGTTGGACGAGGCAGCGCAAGGCCTTGATCAAACCGGTGTAGCCGATTTTTATAAACAGATTGAAGATATCCGCAACCAATTAGGATGCGGCGTATTAATGGTAAGCCATGACCTGCACGTTGTGATGCGCGCCGCCGACCGTGTGATTTGCTTAAATCAGCATATCTGCTGCCAGGGGCATCCGGAGGTAGTTACCACAGATCCCGCTTATCGTGCACTTTTCGGGACAGACACCGACGAGGTACTCGCACTTTTCCGACATGACCCGCACCAGCATCCACATCACGAGACTGAGTCCGAGACAGACGAAAAAGAGACATCCACATAATGCTAGACGATTTTATGGTACGCGCCGCATTAGCGGGGATTGGGGTAATGATTGCTGCCGCGCCCCTTGGCTGCTTTGTCGTGTGGCGGCGAATGGCTTTTTTCGGCGCTGCTACGGCTCATGCGGCCGTGCTGGGTGTGGCGATATCGCTGGCGATGTCTATTTCGGTCTTTGTGGGTGTCTTGGTTGTCTGCTTAGCGATGGCGATCATAGTCACTCTTTTGGCAGGTCGTGGTTATGCGATGGACACCCTTCTTGGCGTGCTGGCTCATGCGGCGTTAGCCATCGGGTTAGTGGCTGTCTCTTTTCTTACTCATATTCGAATCGACTTAATGGCTTATCTGTTCGGCGATATTCTGGCGGTCGGGCGTACAGATATCGGGGTGATTTGGGCAGGTTCACTTCTGGTACTCAGCATGATGATCTGGCGATGGCAAGCCACTTTATTGGCGACAGTAAGCGAAGATTTAGCGCATGCGGCCGGTTATCGCCCCTTTCGGGATGAGCTCCTACTGACTATTTCTTTAGCGATCGTCATCGCGGTAGCAATCAAAGTTGTGGGTGTCTTACTTATAACAGCAATGCTCATTATCCCGGCCGCTACCGCACGGGCATTCTCTTCAACGCCGGAGCGGATGGCCGTTAGTGCGGGGCTGATTGGAAGTATTGCTGTTTTTGCCGGGTTAGCCGGGTCTTGGCATCTGGACACTCCGGCGGGTGCCTCAATTGTCACGGCCGCCACAGTCCTATTCGCGCTGGTCAACATAGCGGCGCGACTGAAGCCATAGTCCGTGCTGTAGAGGGGTTCGATTTAGTTTAATCGCAACAACATGCTAGCTTGTCTCTACCGTTACCCAAAAGTCAGAAGCAAAGGATTAGCTTATGCAGAGTCCAGATTTTTCCAGTGAGCTCGGCTATCAATTATTTAAAGCCGCAGCAGATCACGCGTTTAACGCCATCACAATTACAACCGCCAGTGATGACGGGGGACCCGGTGTCATCGTTTACGTCAATGAGGCGTTCACAGAGATGACCGGATATTCAGCGGAGGAGGTGCTCGGCCAGAACCCTGGGATGTTGCAGGGTCCGAATACCGAGCAGGAGGTCCTTTTACGGCTTGGCGAGCAAATCCGTCGCGGCGAGATTTTCCACGGTGAAACCGTTAACTATCGCAAAGACGGTAGTGAATTCATTTTAGAGTGGCAGGTTATCCCCGTAAAAACAGATGGCAAGACAACCCATCATGTCGCTATTCAGCACGACATCAGCGGGGTTATCTAACCCCGCCAGCCCAGTGGTTTAAGGCCTGGTCGAGATCTGCAATCAAATCCTTCGGATCTTCCAGTCCGACATGCAAACGGACCAATGGCCCCCGCTGTTCGGGGACGTCTATCGACCGTACGTTAGTCAGGTCACACGGCAGCGCAAGGCTCTCAAAACCACCCCATGAGGCCCCGATCCCAAAGAGCTTCAGCTGATCGACGAAGTCAGAAACGGGTCGATGATTCCCGGCCGGGTTCGCCAACTCTATAGTGAACAGCCCGGCTGCACCTTCAAACTGATCCCGCCAAAGATCATGATCGGGGCTGGAGGGAAGGGGTGGATACAAGACACCCACAATTTCATTATGATCTTCAAGCCACTGCGCCACGGTTAGTGCCCGTTGTGCGTGGGCCGGATAACGAATGTGCAGCGTCCGGGCGCCCCTGAGCACTAGCGCACAATCGTCAGCAGAAACCGCCATTCCCAGCAGACCGGAAGTTTCATTGAGGGGCATGAAGGTTTTTTCCCC
>JAGXLT010000127.1 GCA_018334525.1 Gammaproteobacteria bacterium | reverse complement strand
TGTGCATTCTCCCGACCCATTGCCGCGCACGCGATTAGGCAAGCTGCGGCGGCATAAGCTCACAGCTATTTACCAGACATGCAATGACGAGCCTGGCGACACGCTAAACCAGGTTCCGATTCAGCCTGAGGCAATGGCCCCGGAAGATCGCGCATTGCTAGCAGACCCCGCTGCCAACGCCACATGGACGCTGCTGACTGAGCGTTTCCATGACCATCGCCTGACGCCGGATAGCCGCTTGAGCCGGGATTTGGGACTGGATTCGCTCAGTTGGGTCGATTTAGGTATCACGATCAGCGAGCGGGCCGGTGTTGAACTTGCGGATGAAGCCATCGCGCGGGTAGAAACAGTGCGCGATTTGCTATCGGAATGCATTAACGCGGAGCAAGCCGCTGAACAAACACCTTCTGATGGAAAACGCTCAGCGCTGAGTGCTGCGCTGGCTAACCCGGAACGATTGCTCGACACGACTGACCTGCGCGCACTGGCACCACGCGGCCCATTACGACATGCCGCTGCCGGAGCTTCCCTACTGGGATGCCGATTGATTAACTTTTTCTTCGCCCGCATTGAGGTAGAGGGCAGCCTGCCGGCCGGTGGGCCGTTTTTAATCGCCCCGCGTCATGTCAGTGCTTATGACCCAATCGCGCTCACCGGCGCGCTGAGCCGACAGGAACTTGAGCCCGTATTCTGGGCGGGGCTCTCCGGGCTGCTGTTTAAAGGGCCGGTGCAACGTACCTTTAGTCATATTGCGCGCGTATTGCCCATTGACCCGGGCGCAGCCCCGCGACGCAGCCTCGCGCTAGCGGCTGCATGCCTGCAGCGTGGACATTCGCTGATCTGGTTCCCGGAGGGACAACGGGGTCAGGAAGAGGGGGCTCTGCAGCCGCTGCGACCCGGCATCGGCAGGCTTCTGGCGGCGCACCCCGTCCCCGTGGTGCCTGTTTGGATAGAGGGCGCACAAAATGTATTACCCATCGGCTCAGTTATACCAAGCCGGGGGCATATTCGCATCATGATCGGCGCGCCCATCACCGCCGATGAATATGGCACTGATGAGCGCGAAATCGTGAGCTCTGTAGCAGAGGCAATGGCTGCCGTTAAAGCAGGCTAGAACGGAATATCATCGTCAAAATCGTCAACCGGTGCGGTTGCCTGACTTTGATCCGGGGCTGAGCGAGAGGCTTCATTGCTTGCCGCACTGCTACCGCCACCGGTGTTGCTTCCACCCATATCACCGCGGCCATCGAGCATTTGCATATCGTTTACCACGATCTCTGTGGTGTAACGGTCTTGGCCGTCCTGCCCCTGCCATTTGCGGGTTTGCAGGCGGCCTTCAACAAAAACCTTCGAGCCCTTTTTCAGGTATTCTCCGGCGATTTCCGCTAAGCGCCCGAAAAACACCACGCGATGCCACTCTGTCCGCTCCTGTTGCTCGCCGGATTGCCGGTCACGCCACTGATCGGTTGTTGCAAGACGTGCGTTAGTCACCGCACTGCCTGCTGCCGAGTAACGAACTTCGGGATCCGCCCCTAAATTACCAATCAAAATAACCTTATTAATACCGCGCGCCATGACTATCTCCAGTTGAATCTGTAATCGTTAATGTAACGTGTTCGGGCCGGCTCGAGAAAGAATTCAGATCGGCGGTCACCGCAAATCGATAAATCCTAAATGTTCCAGCTTTAGAATGACTTGCTGCGCCGATTCCTCTGGTGTGGACTGCAGCGTATCAAGTGTTAGCTCCGGCTGCTCAGGCAGCTCATACGGATCATCAATCCCGGTAAATCCTTTAATTACTCCCGCTCGGGCTTTGGCGTACAGCCCCTTTCGATCACGCCGCTCACATTCTTCAAGGGGCGTTGCCACGTGAATTTCCACAAAACCGCCATGCACCGCTTCCACCATGGCCCTGACATCTCGCCGAGTGGATGCATACGGTGCGATCGGCGCACAAATCGCCACTCCGCCATTACGCGAAATTTCGGCTGCCACAAAGCCAATGCGGCGAATATTTAAATCGCGATCCGCTTTAGAAAAACCCAGCTCACTGGATAGATGCTTTCGCACAATATCCCCATCGAGCAGTGTGACTGCCCGGCCACCACGCTCCATCAGCTTAGCCATAACCGCATTAGCGATGGTGGACTTACCCGACCCGGATAATCCGGTGAAAAACAAAGTAATGCCCTGCTTTGCGCGCGGCGGATAGGTGCGGCGCAGCTCGGCAACCACCTCTGGGTAACCAAACCAATCCGGTATCTCCAATCCCTCGCGCATTCGGCGGCGAAACTCAGTCCCCGAAATATTCATGACCGTTTCAGTGGTGTCATCCACCTCGTCAATCGGCGCGTAACTCGCGCGCTCCTTCACATATACCATCATACGAAACGGCACCATTTCGATGCCCACCTCGTCAGCATACTCTGCGACCATTTCCTGCGCGGCGTAAGGGTCGTAAAAGTCCTCTCCCTGGCTGTCTTTGCCGGGGCCGGCGTGGTCGCGCCCCACGATTAAATGCGTGCAGCCATAGTTCTTACGAATCAAAGCGTGCCAGAGCGCCTCTCTCGGCCCGCCCATGCGCATTGCAAGCGGCAGTAGTGACAACGCTGTGGTTTGTTCGGGGTATTTCTTTAAAACATGCTCGTAGCAACGAACGCGCGAATAATGATCAACATCCCCCGGCTTAGTCATACCAACCACCGGATGAATCAGCAGATTCGCTTCGGTTTGACGTGCCGCCAGAAAAGTCAGCTCTACATGCGCCCGATGCATCGGATTACGGGTTTGAAAGGCGACCACTCGGCGCCACCCCGCACGCTTAAACTGCGCCCGCAACTCTGCGGGTGTCAGGCGCAAATGCCCAAAGTCATAATGCACCGGAAGACTCAGCGCTTCGATCTGCCCGCCCACATACACCGGATGCGACTGCTCCATTAGATGAGCCACCCCCGGATGCGCCAAATCGGTGGTACCAAACACCTGCTGTGCTTCTACTGACCGATCCGGACGCCAGATATCTGAAACCGTAAGAATGCCTAAGATCACACCCTCGGGGTCTCGCAGCGCAACGCGCGTTCCAGTCTCAAGCTGCTCCGCAAAGGCTTCTGTCACATCCAATGTAATCGGCATCGGCCAGAGTTCGCCGCTTTTTAAACGCATTTCCGCCACAACACGGTCATAGTCCGCTTTGCCTAAAAACCCGGTGAGTGGCGAAAACCCGCCATTTGCGAGCAGCTCAAAGTCGCAGAGTTGCCGCTCGGTCAGATCCCAATCCGGGTAAGCAACCGCGGCCTGTTTTACATCCCTAAACTCAGTCACACTGCCTCCGATGGCGGTGCGTCCGCCTTTTGATAACTCGCCGGTGTCCTCAGGCCCACGGCAGAGAATAACCATAAGCCGGCTGCCAGCGCGCAGAAAACAAAAACGCCCTGCACATCATAGACGCCATAAATCCAGCCACCTAAAACCCCACCCAGAAAAGCGCCCAGAAATTGCGCCGTCGCATACACACCCAGTGCCGTGCCCCGCATGCCTGGCGGAGCAAACCGTGTCAGCAAAGAGGGTAAACTTGCCTCCAGGGTGTTAAATGCAATAAAGAACAACAACAGCCCCAGTAACAAACCCGGCATCCAGCCACTCCAGCCAGCCAGAATTAAATCAGCCACAATCACTAAACCCGCTAGAGCAGCTAATAGGCGATGTAAGATCCTGCGCCGCTCACCAATGGCAATAATGAAAGCCATGCCAACCACAGACAGTAAAAGCACGGGCACATAGACCTGCCAGTGCACAGCGCGATCAATACCTAACTGCTGCTCCAACACCACCGGCATGACAACAAAGCTGGCGGTTAACACCAAATGCAGAATTAACACGCCAAAATCCAAACGGAGCAAATCAGGATGTCGCAACACCGTGGGTAAACCACCTGTGTTAGCCGTTACCTCGGGGCGGGATACCCGCTCGCCCCCGGCCGGCACAACAAGATAAAGCAGCGCAATAGCGACCAGTGCGATACCGGCAGTTGCCCAAAAAATACCGCTTAACCCGGCAGCCACCCCGATGGCGGGGCCTGCCACCAGCGCCAGCAGAAACGCAGCGCCCACGCTAATGCCAATAAATGCCATCGCTTTGGTGCGCTGTTCATCCCGGGTCAAATCAGCAGCCAACGCCATCACGGCCGCGGCAATCGCGCCACAACCCTGAATGGCTC
>JAGXLT010000126.1 GCA_018334525.1 Gammaproteobacteria bacterium | reverse complement strand
ATGCATATGCTCATGCACGGATTTGGCAAGATCACCTTGTTTTTCTGTGCAGGGGCAATATATCTGGGCAGCGGCATTAAAACCATTAGCGCAATGGATGGACTAGGGCGGCGTATGCCCGTGACCATGATCGCTTTTTTCATCGGTGCGCTCTGCGTCATCGGCCTGCCTCCGACCGGCGGCTTTTGGAGCAAGCTTTATTTGGTCACCGGTGCCTGGTCAGCAGGGCACTATGTCGTGGTAGCCGCCTTTATGTTGAGCACCTTACTGAATATTGGTTATCTTCTGCCGCCCGTGATGCGCGCATTCCTCAAACCACCGGCCGATGAGCAGAAGATCGCCAAGGCCACAGAGGCACCATTGCTTTGCCTGATTCCGTTAAGCCTGACGGCATTGGGCACGATTGGTTTGTTCTTTGCCGCGGGTGCGGCTTTCAACCTGCTCGCACCGGGCATTCCTTAGGGGTTCACCAGTATGAGTCGCACCGCCAAAATCCTAGAGTACTTAGTGGCTAAACGGCGTGTACTTGGCATCGCTGCACTGGCATTTATGGCCGGTCTGGTCATTGTGGACTGGCTAAAAGAACCGGCTTATTCCCGGTTTTTCTGGGATGGCATCGGCGGCTTTGCCGCAATTTACGGTTTTCTAGCATGCCTTGTGATTTTGGGGGTGGCGAAAGCGCTCGGCTATTGGCTGGTCTATCGTAAGCGTGATTACTACGCTCGCTATGGGGAGGCAACGGATGATTGATTGGTTACATCCATCCGTTTTGCTGATGCTGGGTATATTACCTTTAGTTTGGCTGCATGGCCGTTTGCGCCAAATCTGGCAGATTGCCTTGCCTGCGCTTGTTCTGGTTGTTATCACCACACTGGATGCCGGCACCCGAATTAACCTAGAGTTTATGGGCCTTGAGCTGACACCACTCAGAATCGATAAGCTCAGTCTGGTATTTGCCTATGTGATCGGGCTGATTCTGATTATCGGTAATATTTTTGCCTTGCAGGTTGAAGATCGTGCGCAGCATATTGCCGCCGGGCTTTATGGCGCGTCGGCCCTGGGTGTGGTGTTGGCCGGCGATCTTATTACCCTGTATGTGTTCTGGGAAATTATGATGATTGCCTCGGTCTGGCTGATCTGGCGCCGCAAGACGCAGGTTGCCTATGAGGCAGGGATGCGTTATCTGCTCGTTCATGCGCTTGGCGGCATGCTGTTATTTGTGGGTGTCATCGGCTATTACCTTGCTACCGGATCGGTGGCATTTGAGAAAATTAATGTTGATGGCTGGGCCTTCTGGCTCATCCTGGTTGCTTTTCTTATCAACGCCGCGGTGCCGCCACTGCATGCGTGGCTGCCGGATGCCTACCCTGAGGCTACCGTCACCGGCACAGTATTTCTTAGCGCACTGACCACAAAAACAGCCGTTTATACGCTGATGCGTGGTTATCCAGGACTCGAGCTTCTCCTCTGGCTGGGTGTGGCGATGACGCTTTATGGCGTCATTTATGCCACCTTAATTAACGACATTCGCCGCCTTTTGTCGTACCACATTATCAGTCAGGTGGGATATATGGTGGCCGGTGTTGGCATGGGTACTGCACTGGCTTTAAACGGCACGGCGGCTCATGCGTTCACCCATATTTTGTATAAGGCGCTGCTACTGATGGGTGCTGGCGCTGTACTGCATATGACCGGACGCTCCCGTATGAGCGATCTGGGCGGTCTGTACCGATATATGCCCATCACTTTCCTACTTTATATGGTCGGCGCCTTATCAATTTCAGCATTCCCGCTCTTTAGCGGATTTGTCAGTAAAACCATGATTGTTGAGGCTGCAGCTGTTGATTACCGCGGAGTCGTCTATCTGCTGATGCTGCTAGCTGCCTGCGGCACGTTCTTAAGCACCGGGCTTAAGCTGCCCTACTTTACCTTCTTTGGCAAAGATTCCGGTTTACGCCCGAAAGAGGCACCACTGAACATGCGGGTGGCGATGGGCATTGCAGCGGCATTGTGCTTTTTAATCGGCATTTTCCCCGGCACGCTTTATGCAATCTTGCCTTTCCCGGTGGATTACAACGCTTATACGCTGAGCCATTTGCTTAAGGAATTGCAGCTTCTGTTCTTTGTCGGGCTGGGGTTTGTAGTGGTTATCCGTTATGCCGGCGGCAAGGATTACATCGGATTGGATGTGGACTGGCTCTACCGCGGGCCGGGGCGGCGACTAGCGATTCGTGCTCGGGATATGATTGCCGAAGCAAATCACGACATTCGCGCTGAATTTATGCGCGTTTTAGGTCGGTTGCAGTCACGAATGGGCAAGGCGCATTTTGATGGCTCGCTCTTACGCACTTGGGCAACCGGCTCTATGGCGCTTTGGACGGCCTTAGTCCTTGCCTTGGTATTGGTACTTAACTTAGGCGCATAGTCGCTGGGGATTGGTGCCGGCGCACGGAGTCGAACCGCGGACCTACGCATTACGAATGCGTTGCTCTACCAACTGAGCTACGCCGGCATGGAAATAAGAGCTCGCTATTAGACCAAAGCTGATCACCAACAATCAAGCGCTTGTTCACTAAAGTCCAGCGTTCCGTCAGCCCCCTTCACACCGCGCTGGCCCTGCTGTGTAAAAACCAGCCGCTGGCATTGCTCAGATACTGTACTGTTATCTGCCAGTAATTCCGCTGAAATATGCCAATCCGCATCTGCTGTCACCACAAATAGATGGCTGCTCGCCAACGTATTTTCACAGCCGCTCTCATCCGCATAAAGCTCAAGTGAAGCCTGCCCCTGTTGGCCGGCCCGCTGACCTTCGAGTCGAGTGGCAATTTCCAGCAGACAGACACCCGCGGCAACTCGCTCAACGCGTGTGATCGGTGTTCGATAATCGGGCAGCGCAATCATGACTAAGATGGCAATCAGTGCTGTCACCATCAATAACTCAATCAGACTAAAACCCGCTGTGTTTTTACGCATAACCGCAGATTGACGCCATTGATCGTTCCAACGCGATCACGCTGCGATTGTTGCGGTAGATTTTCGGATAACCGGCTTAAAGGCGTAGCGTAATGAATCACCGTAAAGGCTTTAGTTTGCTTGACGTACTCTTAGCGCTGGCCATTGTCAGCATTGTGGCAGTGCTATCCGCACCGCGATTTAATGAGCTCACCACACAGGCAACGCCGGTTATTGAATCTGAACGCCTTCTGGCCTCGATTTGGGCCACCCGTCATGCCGCCATCACCCAAGGCAAACCGGTTACCATGCAAGCAAATGGCAGTGATTGGAGTACAGGCTGGATAGTGTTTGTGGACTCAAACCACAACGCAACGCGCGAAACGAACGAGACCGTCTTGCATGCGGCTGAACCGATAAAAAAGGACCATCAGCTGAAAGCAAACAGCGGTATCGGGGCAGCCTTAAGCTTTTTGCCGCATGGCGAAAGCCGTCGACCGGGCGGTGGGTTACAAATGGGCACATTCACCCTGTGCGCGCCGGGCAAAACCGAGGCGCTGAAACCCACGCATGCCATCGTGATTAGTGCCACTGGCCGGCCCCGAACGATACGAACATCCAGTCAGCTCAACGCAAGCGTTTGCGCGAGCGATGATTAATCTTTGGATTCTTCTGCGCCGACGACCGAGCGAATTTCGCCGCGCTTTGGAATCGCGCGCAATAAATCTTTGGGCATGGAAAAAACCACATCCTCTGTATGCTTACCACCCAGGTCAGGACGCACAGCGCCCCAAGCAACCAGCTGATCAATTACATCATGCACTAGCGACTCGGGAGCGGAAGCGCCGGCAGTCACACCAATCTTTTTGGCATTTGCCACCCAGTCGCGCTGCAGGTCCTCTGCGCTATCAATTTGATGCGCTGATACGCCCATACGCATGGCCAATTCCGTTAGGCGAAGCGTGTTGGAGCTATTAAATGACCCCACCACAATCATTGTGTCGACCTCATCTGCCAGCTCACGCACGGCATCCTGGCGATTTTGCGTGGCGTAGCAAATATCATCTTTACTCGGCCCCTTAATCGCCGGAAATCGTTCTCGCAACGCGCTAATCACAGCAGCGGTGTCGTCCATCGACAGCGTTGTCTGGCTGACATAGGCCAGATTTTCGGCATTTTTAACGACTAAGCGCTCAACATCGTCTGGTGTTTCGACAAGCTGCATACCGCCTTCATGGGCTTTTTTGCCGATGTACTGACCCAGGGTACCGTCGACTTC
>JAGXLT010000125.1 GCA_018334525.1 Gammaproteobacteria bacterium | reverse complement strand
TGGTTTTAATATCCCTTCGGCCCCAGCGCATATCCGGTCGCGAAATAACCCGCAGCCCGTTCATTGCTGCTGCAGTTTCTAACAGCGGCATCGCCTGAGTGAACAGCACTAACGAGGGTGTTGCGGCAGTGGGCATTAAGAAATTTCGATCCGCGCTACCGCGTGATACCTGCAAATAGATTAGACCCTCTGTGAGCTCATTTTTAACGAGCAGGTCGCGATGAATCTCAAGCAACGCATCCTGATCAACCGGAAGATGCATGCCGAGCTCTTTCAAGCTTCGCTCAAGGCGCTGCTGATGAGCCGCATAATCCACCAACGCCCCATCAATGACGGCTGCCACCTCGTACACCGCATCGGCAAACAAAACGGCGCGATCGAATATCGAAAGACTTGCCTCCGCCTCAGGCAGATATCGGCCATTAACGTAAACAATTCGAGTCATCGCATTACCCCCGGCTAAACGCGTATGCTATCGCAGTTGCCGCCAGGATCGGGAATTATCGGTATCTGAATAATGCACCTGTACCAGCTGCCGAGCCTGACTCATACGACTTTGAGCCAAAATCGTAATGCGATAGGTCGATAATAACTCCGTCTGCTCCATTGCTTCGACCAGGATCTGCACGGCCGCCCGGTCAGCCAAAAAGGCTGGCAATGCACTGACTACCCCATGGGCTTCAACGACTGGTTGCCATGCCTCAACTGTCGGTAAGGAAACTGGCTCAAACGCCTTAACAGCAAACGTCTCAGGCATATTTTCTACTTCACGCAATGCAAAATCTGCCGCCATTCGGACGGCTGCCTGATCAGCGCCATTGGCTGCCAGCCGAAGTGCAAACAGCCCTTGCTGAAAGCCCGCACCAGTCAACAAGGAAAGTGCCAACAGGACTCCGATCATCGTGAGTAGGGCCAGGCCGGATTGCGTCTGCATTACATCTGCCTCTCGATGGCCACCGTGGTGGAAAAGACTCGGTATAAATTCTGATTCGCACTGCTCTGAGTTGTCTCAAACTGCACCGGTTCACCATCCGGCCAGACTAAATTGTGCGGCAGGGTACCCGACCCGACCACAGGGCCGCCGCTACCAACCAGCAACCACAAGCGAACCGCCTGCACCGCCGCCCAATCGCTCACCTGTTCAGCTGGTAAAAAAGCATTCATTGCACCGTTACCGGTTTGATCAACCCCGTAGGCAATACGCAGGTCATACACCCCTTCAACAAGCTCTTCGCGTTGCCCACCTCGTGACTGCCGCGCCCGAAAAAGACTGGATAACCCCGATTGCCCTACGGATTGGTCTAAATAATAGCGAGTCTGCTCGGCGATGCTCAGCCGCGGTGATGCTGCTAATACCGGATGGGCTTCTGCAGCCGCCGGCGCTTCAAAAATAACGCAATCGTCACCGCCGGCCGTTGCCGCCACGACGATCGCTCCAGAAGCAGGTAGCGTTTCTGCAGGCAACGAACGAAAACTCTGCACGCTTAAAACATCGCCCCGAATCGGTGTCACTTCCCCAGGCGCCGAAATCGCGAGAAGCTCGGTCGCATCAGATTCACTTAACAGACTATCCAGCGCGCTTGGGATACAGGGCAGGCTACCGGCCGCACGAATATGACTGCGCATCAACGTCATCGCTGCTCGTGCATTCTCGTTCAGCCGTGCATAAGCATTTGCCAGGCGCAAGTTCTGCTGCACGCTCAGCAACAGCTGTACCGCAACGGCGAGTACAACAAAGCCCAGCGCGCTGCCAATGCTGACCTCAAGCAATGAAAAGCCACGCTGGTGCCGCACCGGGTTCACGGTAAAAAGATCTGTTCGTAAACCGTGGGTTGCTGACGGTGCCGTGGTTGCCACTGCACTTCCACACGCTGACTGCCCTGCGGGCCGCTGAGCACTGCACCCTGCCCATCCACCAGCATTTGTTCAACCTGATCCTGCCAGGCAGCATACTGCCCGCCCGGTACCGTATGACCTGAGTGAGCACGCACGATAGCCACCCATTCATCCGCCAATAACTCTGCCTGAAAAAGGCTGACAGAATTAGCACTGCGTATAACGCTGGAAGACTGCGCCAGCGCAAAACTGACGAGTCCAATAGATAATAGGAGACTGGCAACGAGCACTTCGATTAGCGAAGCGCCACCGTTTTCCTTCAGATAAACAGTACGGCGATCCATTCAAAGAGGCTACCAAAGCAGCCTCTTTGAAGAATCTACCGCTTATCAGATCAGCCGCATTTACTCTCGCCGCAGCTCAGGCAGGTCAGGCACCCATCCATAATGATCATCGCCTTGGTCTGACATTTACCGCAGAGCTCAGCACCTGGAGGGTAGTCATCGCTCGAGGCATTTTGAGCTTCCTCAAACTCAGCACGCTTGCTTTCAATAAAGCGCTGCTGATGCTCATCTAAGGGCAGTTGATCAAGCATCCCGATGGAGCGCAGGTGCTGCTCGAGCACATCACCAATCTCGGCAACAAGGGAGGGCATAAACCGACCGCCCTTTTTAAAATAACCACCCCGCGGATCAAAAACACTGCGCAACTCTTCAACCAGGAATGTACAATCGCCACCCTTGCGGAATACCGCAGAGACAATTCGGGTCAGCGCCACAATCCATTGAAAGTGGTCCATGTTCTTCGAGTTAATAAACACCTCGAATGGACGCCGTACCTCATGCTCTGTGCCCTCATTAAGAATCACATCATTCACTGTGACATAGAGCGCATGTTCTGAGAGCGGCGTTTTAATCTTGTAGGTCTGCCCTTCAAGACGGTCAGGGCGCTGCAGCTCTTCATGCATATGCTCAATCGCAGCACCTGACTCCGCCGCCGGCTCGGCTGCTGGCAGATCGGTCGGCTTTGCGACCGCATAATCAACAATCTTACTTTCTATTTTAACGGCCATTATTCGTATCCTTAAAACTTGCCGTAGTAGCCTTCTTTGAGCGCGTCATAAAGGTTGGCTGCGGTGTGAACTTCACCGTCATACTCCACCTCATCGCCGCCTTTCAGCTCTACGGTATTACCATCCTCAAGCGTAAACCGATAGGTTGTATTCTCGAGGTCCGATTCTTTCACCAGCACGCCCTGGAATGCCTCAGGGTTAAAGCGGAAGGTTGTGCAACCCTTCAGCCCCTGCTGATAGGCATACCGATAGATGTCCTTAAAGTCTTCATAAGGATAATCCGTCGGCACATTGGCCGTTTTGGAGATACTGGAGTCAACCCACTTTTGTGCGGCTGCCTGAATATCCACATGCTGCTTCGGGGTGACATCGTCGGCTGCAATAAAGTAGTCCGGCAAATTCCGCGTATCCGGGTCCGTGCTGGGCAATGCGGATTCATCAATTAACGTCCGATAAGCGAGCAGCTCGAAGCTAAAGACATCCACTTTCTCTTTAGACTTCTTGCCTTCTCGAATCACATTACGGAAGTAGTGATGCGCAAAGCTCGGCTCGATGCCATTAGAGGCGTTATTTGCCAATGAAAGGCTGATAGTGCCGGTGGGCGCAATTGAGGTGTGATGCGTAAACCGGGCGCCTTTTTCCACCAGATCCTCAACCAGCTCGGGCTCTACCTCGGCCACACGCTGCATGTAGCGACTATACCGACCCCAGAGCACACGCCCCTTCAGTGTATCGCCTACCTTGTAGCCATCAGTGGCCAACTCAGGCCGCCACGCCAGCATGTGCTCGGTGACCGTGAAGTCCTCATCCATAATTGGCGCCGGGCCTTTTTCTTCAGCCAGTCGTAACCCTTCGCGCCATCCCTCAATCGCCATCTCCCGCGAGACCTGCTCGGTAAATGCCAGGGATTCTGGCTCACCGTACTTCATGCGCAGCATGGTCACGGTTGAACCAAGCCCCAAAAAGCCCATGCCATGACGGCGCTTGCGGTTAATTTCTTCACGCTGCCGCTCTAATGGCAGGCCGTTAATTTCGACGACGTTATCGAGCATACGCGTAAAGATCGCCACCACACGCCGATAGGTTTCCCAGTCGAAATGAGCCCGATCGGTAAACGGATCCCGAACGAATTTGGTCAGATTGACCGAACCCAGCAGGCAGGCGCCATACGGTGGCAGGGGCTGCTCGCCACAGGGGTTGGTTGCGCGAATTTCTTCACAGAACCAGTTGTTGTTCATTTCGTTGACCCGATCGATCAATACAAAGCCTGGCTCTGCAAAGTCATAGGTCGAAGTCATAATCATGTCCCAAATCCGCTCGGCTTTTACCCAACGGTAGATACGACATG
>JAGXLT010000124.1 GCA_018334525.1 Gammaproteobacteria bacterium | reverse complement strand
GTTAATCCGGATACAACAAAAAGATTGAGGCCGAGCGGCGGTGTAATGAATCCAACGCCGAGCGCGGTAATCATCATGATGCAGAACTGCACCTCATGCATGCCGATCTCTTGAGCCAGCGGGTATAGCAGAGGGGCTAAAATCACGATATTCGGAGTCGCCTCCATAATGCAGCCCGCTGCGATCAGCATTCCAATCATCAGCAGAACAATAACAACCGGACTTTCAGTCAGCGCCGTCATTCCACTCACAAACCCTTGAGGCACATTCAACGCGGCCAGCGTTTGTGCCAGGGGCAGGGAAATCGCGATAATCGGAACGATAACCCCATTGACCTTCGCGGAACTTTCCAGAATTTTTGGCAAATCCGAAAGGCGCAAGCTGCGCTGCCAAAAGCCAATCCCCATCGTTGCAATGACCGCGACAGCCGCTGCTTCAGTCGGCGTAAATATGCCGGTGTAAATCCCACCTAAGATGATGACTGGCACCATCAGGGCGTAACGACCATCAATCACCGCCCTGATGACCCGTGACCACGAAAAACGCCGCTCCAATGACTCGTAACCGTGGACCCGGTTAATAATGATATTTGTCACCATTATGGCGCCCATCACCATCACGCCCGGTACCGCTGCTGCAATAAACAGTGTTGAAGCAGAAATACCTAGCACCAGCCCAATAATGATGTAAGCAATGGAGGGCGGAATGAGAATGCCAGTGCATGCGCCGGAGGCGACAAGTGCGCAGGCATACGGACGGGGATAGCCTTCTTCAATAAGCCGGCTTATAGTCATTCGACCTACGGCGGCAGCGCCGGCGGCATCCGACCCGGAAATGCAGGAGAAAAACCCGCACCCCAAGACAGTTGCCGTACCAAAGCCCGCGCGCAGCCCCCCGGTTAAAGCATCAGCGATATCCAGTAATTTATTAGATAAACCACTTCGAACTAACACATCCCCCGTTAATATGAACAACGGCACTGCAATAAGCGCGAACGCGTCGATGCCTTCAAACAGTGCCTCGCCCATCAGGGGGAGTGGCAACACACCGCTCCAGATCAGCATCGCCAGGCTACCCAGTCCGATCGACACCCAGATTGGAACCGCCAGGACGATTAGCACTGCAATGAGCAGCATTGGGCCATACACTTCCCAGCCAAGCTCAATTGATTGATTCTGTAAGTTATAAAGCATTTGGCCGTCCTCTAATCAAACAGCTTGCGGCCTTCGAAAACGGGTCGCCCGGCTCGAAGATCGCTGAAATCTCGCAGAATTGACTGAATGACCCGCAGCGTCACCAGGGCAAACCCAAAGGGCACGGCGAATTGAAACAACGCCATATTCAAGCGCAGACCGTGGGAGACAGCCTCAAACTTGAGTGACGTCATTACCGGATGCATAGACCAGATCAATACCACCACGGCAAGTAGCAAAGTCGCAAAATCACCCAGCAAATAGATGAATGCTTTGCCGCGCGGGGGGAGCCACTGGATAATAATGTCAATGCGAATATGCGCGCGATCCCTCACGGCCGCAGAGGCGCCGATCCACGCCAAGTAGATAAATGCGTACCGTGCCACTTCCTCGCCCCAAATAGATGAGTACGAGAAAACAAATCGTCGTATTACTTCAACACCGATCGTGGCGACGATCATTCCGTAAAAAGACAGAAGTAACCACCGCTCACCATCGCGGTCCACTCGTTTAAGTATCGCTAACATTGGTTCAGGCCCATTGTGGAGAAACCCGATGCCACCCGTTATCGGGTGGCATCGGTAGATCCGGCAAATTAAACGTCGTGGACGTACAACTTGCCGCGGGTTTGCGTTGCCTCTAACAGCGCATCAAAATCAGCCATAGAGCCAGCTAATTCTTTCTTGAAGCTGTCCCAGGCGGCATTTTGATGACCCGCTTTTGCTTTCCACTGCGCTAACTCATCAGCAGTCGGGTTATAGAACTGCACGCCGGCTTTGCCGAGTTCTGCCATTGCATACGCACGTGCCGCAGGAACCTGTGCGAGGTTCTGTTGCATCGTAATTTCACTGGCGTACTCAATGCCTTCCTGAACATCACCAGGCAGGCTGCTGAACCATTCCATGTTGCAGGAATACACCTGCGAATCAGGAACCGCTTTGTTGAACGTAACCCACGACAGAATGTCGCGAAATCCGAACACTTCGAGTGCTTCGACCGATGGATCGAGGGCATCAGCGACACCTTGCTTGATTGCACTGGGTGTTTCGCCCCAGGCCACTGGCGTTGGGTTTGCACCAAGCATGCGGTAGAACTGCTGCAAAATTTGCGAGCCGGGCACACGGAATTTAATACCCTGCATTTGATCCGGTGTACGTATCGGTCCCTCAACGCCGCGCCGTAGGGCAACGACACGCGGGTCAATAGTCACATACCAAAGGGGTTTAAAGCCGCGTTGCTCAACCAGACTGTCCACTCGCTGTTTCCACGCATCGGAGGTAACAAGATTGACGAAATTCTGATTTTGACCGCACCAGTATGGAATATTGATCAGATCGACTGCCGAGGCGAATGGCGCAAAGTTAGCCAAAGAGTGCTGTGCGGCTTGAATAGTTCCACCCTGCACCTTCTGTACTAATGCGCTTCCCGCACCAATCTGACCGCCCGGTGCAAGCTTCACGTAGACCTTGCCATTGGTTACGTTTTGAATATTTTCTTTAAATGACAGCTGCATGATCGGGTAGGCGCGAGACGCCCCGAGAACATAGGCAGTGCCAATCGTCATGATGTGATCAGCAGCTTCCTCACGCTCCGCTTCTTCCCGATTCGATTGCGCCATGGCGTCGGCGGAAAACAGACTGCCACCCGCAACACCTATGACAGCCGTTGTAAACCCATATTGGCGAACGGCACGCAAAAACTCTCGGCGCTCCGGATCAACATGCTTATTTTTTATATCTTTATTAAACATTTCTCTCTCCTCCAATTATTATTAAGTATCGTGCCGATCAGATAAGGCTGCCCCGACGAGCAGCAATATAACGGCAGTGAAGAGAACCAGAACCTCAGGTTTGCTCGAGAACAATCCCTCGGATAGCGAATCAGCGTTGGTGGCAAATTTACCGATTAGCACATCAGCCCAGTAAACGGCGAACGCAAGCAGAGACCCGATTAAGGCCAGCCGACGAAGTTGTTGCCTTTCAACCATTGGCTTCTCCTCCTAAAGTAAGCAAAATGTAAGCGCTTACTTAATATTGAATCTAAACCTGCTTTTTCGACACTGTCAAGGGACCCGGGTATTCTTAAAACGATTAATACTGAGTAATAAATCGTAATGACGGTAAAGAAGTCGCGCGGAACACTGTCGCTGCCCACGCTAGCGGATGTCGCTCGTGTAGCGGGCGTGTCTACCGCCACCGTGTCCAGGTACTTAAATGGGCGCGACGCCCTAAAACCTGCCACGTCCGAGCGCGTATCAGAGGCGATCCAGTCGCTTGGCTATGTGCCACACGGAGCAGCGCGCGCTTTAGCGAGCCGCCAGTCGTTTACCATTGGAGCGGTCTTTCCGGCCCTGAATAACCAAATATTTGCAACGGCTGCTCAATCTATGCAGGAAGCGCTTGAGCCTGAGGGATACACGCTGCTGCTAGCGAACTCTGACTACAACAGCCAGCGCGAGGTGAAGCAGTTACAAAGCCTGATGCGACGCGGGGTAGACGGGGTATTACTCGTTGGACAACAACATGAAAACGCGTTGTATGATTTGTTGGCGCAGCATCAGATTCCGTACTTGAATTCATGGGTTTTTGAACCCCATAGTCCTCATCCAACACTCGGGTTTGACAATGCTCAGGGTTCAAAGGAGCTCGCGCGGTACCTGCTTGATCTTGGTCATCGTCGCATCGGTATGGTTGCCGGCTTGCAGCTAGGCAATGACCGGGCGCGGGAGCGCGTTAGAGGTGTTCGTGAGGCGCTGCAAGAGCATGGATTGACGCTGGGGTCCTCACAATTTCGCGAAGCGCCCTACACGATTGCAGGGGGGCGTACCGCGTGCTCTGAGCTGCTGCGTGCCTCACCGGATATCACTGCCATTATTTGCGGCAATGATATCCTCGCGATGGGGGCTATCTTTGAATGCCAGCGCATTGGCATAAAGGTACCAGAAGACCTTTCTATCACCGGCTATGATGACATTGATATCGTTGCCGATATGACCCCGGGGCTGACAACCGTCCATGTTCCTGCAGAGATCATCGGGCGGCGGGAGGAGGAGAGAGGAGGGAAGAAAAGAAGAGGAGAGGAGGA
>JAGXLT010000123.1 GCA_018334525.1 Gammaproteobacteria bacterium | reverse complement strand
AGAAATTATTACAACGCCCACCCTTTCCTGGTGGATGACCCGGATCTGCGGGATGCACGACTTACGCTCATTACCGCGGTTCGCCAGGTGATTCGTAATGGTCTTGATTTGCTCGGCGTTTCCGCGCCAGAGAGCATGTAGCAATGGCCACCAAGAGTAAGGCCAGTCAGGCCAGCAAAAAGACGAGCACACCAGCCAAGCCTTGCCGACCTTTGCTTGCCTGGTGCGTTGGACTTGCGATGGGCCTTGGCATTGCTTACTGGGTGCATTGGGAGCATACCCGACCGGACCTGCCCGCTGGCTCCGACACCGTTGCCGAGGATACGGCAACTGACCCGTCTGCGACGCCGCGTTTTGAATTCTACCAACTGCTTACCGAGCAAGAGGTTGCTATTGAAATAGAGGCCGAGGGGCCTTCAGAAGCTGAAACTGGACCTGAAACTGATCGCATGAGCATGGCGGGTGACGGCGCCCTGCCCGCCGCCGAAGAAGAAGAAGCAGAAGAAAAAGAGGAAGCACCGGCAGCGCCGGCAGGCGGCACGCGATATCTGCTGCAGGCTGGGTCATTCCAGTCAGCAGCAGACGCCGATTCCCTTCGGGCCCGCTTGGCGATTATCGGTATTGAGGCCAATATTCAAGTCGTGGAACTACCCGGCGGAGAAACCTGGCATCGTGTTCGCATCGGACCCTATCGAGATTTAAGAACCGTTAATGAAGCAAGAGCACGGATGGCCGCGAATCAAATCGAGGCCATCATGCTTCGTGCCGGTGGCTAAAGACTGCGCTGATTGCCGTTTTCAAATAAGGCTTTTTTAAGCCGATAAAGCGCCGTAATATCCTCTTCGCCATAACCGTCGGCCATTAACCGCTCGTAATGCTTAATAGTCATTTCCACGGTTGGCAGACTCACATCCAGCCCTTTAAGCAACCGCTGACACAGCAGTAGATCCTTATGATGCAGGGCAAGCTTAAAGCCAGGCGCAAAATCGTCTTCTAACAGTCGTGCACCGCGACGCTCAAGCAGGCGGCTACCGGCTGCACCCCCGATGAGCACGGGTAACAGCTCATCAGTATCCAGACCGCTGGCGGCCGCAAAAGACAGACCGTCACTAACGGCTTGTACAATACCTGCCACAATCACCTGGTTCACGGCCTTTGCTCGTTGACCATTACCGATGGAGCCGAAATAGCTGATGCGGCTGGAAAAGGGCTCTAATACCGGCTTCATCGCCTCGAGCACCGCGGCATCGCCACCCACCATGACCACCAATGTGCCTGCCTCTGCGCCCTCAGAACCACCCGTTAGTGGTGCATCCAAAAAGGCCGTACCCGTTTTTGCCAATCGCTCGCCGATTATTTCTGCGGTATCCGCCCCAACCGTTGAAGTATCAATAACCGTATGCTGATCGGTGAGTACCGGTGCAATGGCATCAATCATCTCAAGAATATCTTTATCAGCACTCACGCAGGTAATAATGACATCGCAGGCCTCAGCTAACGCAGCAGGACTGTCGGCCACCGGCACGCCAATCGCCTGCCCCAGCTCATCCGCAGTAGCGCGTGTACGATTCCAAATGGCGGTGAGTTGCCCCGCATCGGCTAAATGCCTTGCCATATTGGCACCCATCACTCCCAATCCAATAAAGCCAACGCGCATAAAAACTCTCCTCTCATTAATTTGTTATCGATCCAGTTTACCCGTTATAGGCTGATGCGCATAAAAAAGCGGGCGGCTCTGCCTGAGAGCCGCCCGCTTTATTACGAAGTATCTGCTCGCTTATTGCGTGCGAGTGAACTCCGGATAGGCCTCAACACCACACTCAGTGATATCCAGACCCACCATTTCTTCTTCCTCGGTCACGCGGATGCCCATGATGGCCTTAAGGATTGACCACAGGATCAGGCTGACTACAAAGGTCCAGACAAAGATGGTGGCAAGACCGATGAACTGCGCACCGAAGGTGGCTCCATCAGCCCAGAGCGGCACTGCCAGTACGCCCCAGATACCGGCGGTACCATGTGCGGAGATCGCACCGACGGGATCGTCGAGCTTGAGCTTATCGAGGCCCACAATCGAGAGCACAACAAGCACACCACCCACAACACCAATTAAGGTGGCACCCATAAGGCTTGGGATGTTTGGACCCGCAGTGATAGACACAAGCCCCGCAATGCCGCCATTGAGCGCCATGGTCAGGTCTGCCTTACCAAACATCATGCGTGCAGTGATCAGCGCAGCGACCACACCACCGGCTGCTGCCAGGTTGGTGTTCGCAAACACAAGCGCAACGGCGTTGGCGGAGTCCACATCGGAGACCTTAAGCTCAGAGCCGCCATTAAAGCCGAACCAACCGAGCCACAGAATGAACACACCGAGCGTTGCCAGTGGCATGTTGGTGCCTGGAATTGGCTTCACTTCGCCATTCGGTCCGTACTTACCCTTGCGCGGGCCGAGCACGATAACAGCGGCCAAAGCAGCTGCAGCACCGAACATATGCACGATGCCGGAACCCGCGTAGTCGGAGTATCCCAAATCGCTCAGGAAGCCACCGCCCCAGCTCCAGAAACCCTGGACCGGGTATACGACGCCGGTAAGCACGACTGCAAAGAGCAGGAAGCTCCAGAGCTTCATGCGTTCAGCCACCGCACCGGAGATGATGGACATGGCCGTTGCCACAAAGACCACCTGGAAAAAGAAATCAGACACATTTGAGTAGTAAGCATCACTACCCGCCATGATTTCAGCTGCTGAATTATCCGCCGCGCCAAGGATCAGGCTAACGGAAGGAATAATTGAGCTGATACCGCTGCCGTACATAATGTTGTAGCCAATCACCATATACATGATGCAAGCGATCGCATACAGCGAAACGTTCTTCGTAAGGATCTCTGTGGTGTTTTTGGCCCGAACCAGTCCGGCCTCTAACATCGTAAAGCCGGCCGCCATCCACATGACAAGCGCGCCGGAGATTAAAAAGTAAAAAGTATCCAGCGCGTAAGCAAGCTGCGCTAATTCGTTGAGTTCTTCAGCCATTGTTCAAGACTCCCATTGATTCAAAAATCGGTTTACAGCGCGTCCGTATTGGTCTCGCCCGTCCTAATGCGTACGGCCTGCTCGACAGGCGCGACAAAGATTTTTCCATCACCGATCTTGCCGGTGTTTGCTGCTTTAGTGATGGCATCAACGGCCTGCTCGACCATGCCGTCATCAATAACAACCTCTACCTTCATTTTTGGTAGAAAATCGACAACATACTCGGCGCCGCGATAAAGCTCGGTATGCCCTTTTTGGCGGCCAAATCCTTTGACCTCAGTAACAGTGACGCCCTGCACTCCGATTTCCGAGAGCGACTCTCGAACATCATCGAGCTTAAAGGGCTTGATAATGGCGGTGATTAACTTCATTCCTCATGTCTCCCCAATATGGCCGACCCTGTGTCGTGCCCGTGGATGGATTTAACTCAGGTCTATCTATGCACGGTTCGTGCCAAATGCTGCGAAGCACCAAAAATAATGGGCCGGCGCGACACAAAACTGTGCATACGCACCAAAAAAGACACCTTATGGCGGACAATGACCCATTTTGGTGCAGCAGCTGCTGACTATAGGGATTGGGCTTTGGAGCAGAGCCACGTAAACTAAAAGACACTACGAACCGGAGGCTAAAACATGCTCGATCCCAAGCAACTTGATGAAATGGCACGGCGCTTCACCGAGCAACTACCCAGCGGGCTGCGTGATCTACAGCAGGAAGTCGAAAAAAATGTGCGCATTGCTGCGCAAAGCGCATTTAACCGAATGGAGTTGGTAACGCGTGAAGAATTTGACGCGCAGGCCAAAGTGCTTGCGCGCACGCGGGAGAAGCTTGAGGCGCTGGAAGCACGCATTATTGCGCTGGAGGGTACAGAAGGCACAGAAAACACCGATTAAAGCCGCCACAGTGCACAAGGAGGTGCGGGCGCCATGTCACTTGCCGTTGTACAAACGCGCACGACGCTGGGTGTAGAAGCACCCAAAGTTAACGTTGAAGTTCATCTGGGGGGCGGTCTGCCCTCCATGTCGATTGTCGGGTTACCTGATGCGGCAGTGCGAGAGGCCCGCGCGCGCGTTCGCGGCGCACTGGAAAATAGCGGTTACCGATTTCCACCCAGACGGGTCACGATAAATCTTGCGCCTGCTGATTTACCCAAAGACGGGGCTCGGTTCGATTTAGCTATTGCGATTGGCATTTTAATGGCAGCTGGAGAGCTGCCGCCCATCGCCATGCCGAACACTCTGTTTAGTGCAGAGCTCGCGCTTAGCGGGG
>JAGXLT010000122.1 GCA_018334525.1 Gammaproteobacteria bacterium | reverse complement strand
TACACCGATGGTGATTGCCTGCAGCCAGCAACGGCGCTGGTTTGTGCTTGAAGGACCATCGGTGCGTGCCGATTTAGATCGACTGACTGCCATTGACCTGCGGGCTGGAGCGTTTCCGGCCGGTGCGACGGCATCGGGACAGATTGGCCAGATTGATGTCATGATGCACGCAAGGGCAGAGGAGGCATTTGATTTGTTTCCGCTGCGTAGTTATGCCGAAGCACTGGCGCAGATGCTGCCCGGTCGCTTAGAAAGGGTGCGATAGCATGGCTGATGAAGGCCCCAGGGCGGGGTTGAATGATTTGCGCGCGTTAGAGATTTTTATCAGTGTGGCCGAGACGGGCAGTATGACGGCCACCGCACGACGCCTGAATATGTCGCAATCAGGCATTTCCCAGGCTATCCGCCAACTCGAACAAGCGCTTGGCGCTGCCTTATTGGATCGCAGTGTCAGACCAACGGCGCTGACCCATCCCGGGCATGAGCTTTATCAGCGTGCCAGACGTTTGCTGGCGGCCGCAGCCGACACGGCACAGGCGGTGCGGCGGGCGGCGCATGTCGGTGAAGCTAAGCTGCGTATCGGCCTGGTTGATTCGCTTGCTGTTAATGTCGGGCCGGCGCTGGCGACGAAGCTACGCCGGGCGGGCGGAGGATGTTTGCTGTTATCAGGACAGTCACTCACACATGTTGAGGGGTTAAAGCGGCGCGAGCTTGACTTGGTGATTACCAGTGATACCAGTCTGGTTGAGCAGGAGGGTATCGCCGCTGAACCGCTGTTGACGGAGCCGATGGTGCTTGTGCTGCCAGCCGATTATCAGCATGCCGATGCCGGCCTCGAGCGCATTGTGGCCGATCTTGAACTGGTGGCTTACAGCGAGCGTGCCGCATTATCACGACAGGTTGCGCTGCATTTGAGTCGGCTGCGCCTGCAGCCCAAGTGCAACTTGGCATTTGATTCAACAGATGCCGTTTTTACGATGGTCGGCGCGGGGCTGGGGTTCGCGGTGACCACACCGCTCTGCCTGCTGCAGGGGCGTGAGCGATTGCGTCATGTTCGTATCGTGCCGCTACCGGGGCCGGTGGTGAAACGGCATCTGTCGGTGGGGTATCACTCGGGTGAGTTTGACGTGCTGGCAAAAGAAATGGTGAGCGTCTGCAGAGCAGCACTGCACGCCGACGCACTGCCGGCGTTGCACTCACTGGGAGGCTGGTTGACTCAGGATTTCTGGTTGGGAGACTAAAATTATCCCGCGTTTGTCAGACCTGCCAACAAGCGCTCAGTGTTACTCGCTAGGCTGTCGTAATGATACCCACCTTCCTGAATAACTACCGTTGGCAGATTTAAACCGGCAATTCGGCTGCCCAGCTGTTGAATATCGCTGGGTTCTACGCCAATTTTGGCTTGCGGATCTTCCCGGTAAATATCAAAGCCGTTGCAAAAGACAAAGGCATCAGGCGCAAACAGCTTAATGGCATTTAAGGCCGTATCCAGCTTACGGTAGAAAGCCTCAGGCCCTGATCCGTGCGGGAGCGGTAAATTGAGGTTGTAGCCCAATCCTTCTCCCGTGCCGCGCTCATCTTCAAAACCGGTCACCACCGGATAGAAATTGGTAGGGTCGCCATGAATGGACACATACAACACGTCTGCGCGATCGTAGAAGATCTCTTGAATGCCCTGGCCGTGATGCACATCAGTATCCAGGACTACGATGCGCGGAAAGCGCATTTGTAGTGCTTCGGCAGCAATCGCAGCGTTATTGAGGTAACAAAAGCCACCGGCGGCATCGCGCCTGGCATGATGGCCGGGTGGGCGGCACAGCGCAAAGCTCATGTTCGCGCCATTAACGACGTCATCAGCCGCGCTGATTGCACACTGCGCCGACCAATACGCCGCCTCCCAGGTATGTTCTCCAACCGGACAGCTGCCATCCGCCAGGTAACAGGCCGCTTCAGCCAGAATGCCGCGCAGGGTGTTTGGCGAGCGAACAAAGATATTGGAAATAACCTCGTTACCCCAATCTTCCGGCATGCTTGTCCATTCGGCGTGGCAGGCCTGCAAAAAACGCAGGTAGCCTAAGTCATGCACACGATTAATCGGGCGCATCCCGTGATCTTCCGGTGTTTGCGTGGTGATACCACTGCTTTCAAGACCGGTTTTAATGTGACCGGTGCGCTCAGGAATTTCCTGCGGTGCACGCATCTGGCCGCGCGTGAAATAGGTGCGCGGGTGGTGTAAGTCTTGTCGAGGATCAAAGAATGCTTTCACGATAATTACTTCCTGCAAAAAAATGGCGCGCCCGACAGGAGTCGAACCTGTGACCTTCGGCTTCGGAGGCCGACGCTCTATCCAGCTGAGCTACGGGCGCACAGGCGGAATTGTACAATAGTTTTCGCTCATCAGCATTGTCGCTATACTTTGCGGAATTGATTATTAATGGTGAGGGTAGCTTAGTGAGCGGAGAGCAGGATAACGTTTTCATTCGTAACTTTGCGATGGTGATTGGGGCACTGCTCGGAGTTACCGTGCTTTTAATTCTGATCGCAAATGTTTTTTTCGGCACAAATAACCCCGAGCGGGCTGCCCTTGCCCAGGAGCGTGCTCAACAAAATATGGGCCCGCTTTATGCGGTGCGGCTAACGGGTGATCCAGCGCCGGTCATGGCAAGCGCTGAGTCTGCTGAAGATGATGGCGTGATGGAAGTGCGCAGTGGCGAGCAGGTGGTGCAGGCGGTGTGTATCGCCTGCCATCAGGGCAATTTCATGAATGCACCGGGTATAGGTGATGCTGAAGGCTGGTCAGCTCGAATCGGCCAGGGTTGGTCGACGTTAATCGAACATACCGCGCAGGGCTATGGAAATATGCCGGCTCAGGGTGCCAGTGCGACAGAGGACGAAATTCGTGCTGCCATTGAGTGGATGGTGGTAACAGAGACGGGATTAGACATTCCGGAATCTTAAGCCAGGCAAATTTAAGCGCTAATTCGCTCTCGATAACTCACAGCCTCAGAAACGTGATGGGGCTGTGGGGTTTCATATCCTTCCAAATCCGCAATCGTGCGAGTCAGGCGTAAGCATCGATGCCAGGCTCTTGCCGTCATGTTGAACTTGTCGCTGGCCTGACGCAGAAGGGCCATGGCGGCGGGGCTTAGCGGGCAGCTTGTATTGAGTGCGTGGTTATCAAGCTGTGCGGCGGGCATGCCATCACGCGCCACTTGAATCGACCTTACCTGACTAACGCGGGCACGAACGCTCGCGCTGCTCTCTGCCCTGCTTGAATTTTCCAGCTCTGCAGCCGGCACGCGTGGGACATCAACCTGTAAATCAATACGATCAAGCAGCGGGCCGCTGAGTTTGGCGCCATACTGTCTGATTTGATGGGGGGTACACTGGCATGTTGTGTTCTGATCACCCGAATGACCGCAGGGGCACGGGTTCATGGCAGCCACCAGCTGAAATCGCGCCGGGTAGATCGTTTGATGGCGTGCTCGCGTGATATGAATGACGCGGCTTTCCAGTGGTTCGCGCAGCGCTTCAAGTGCCGCACGTGGAAATTCCGGCAACTCATCAAGAAATAGAACGCCATGGTGCGCTAAAGAAATCTCTCCGGGACGCGGCCGGGCGCCACCACCGGTCAGGGCGGTGGGGGTTGTGGTGTGATGAGGCCTTCTAAAAGGGCGCTGTCCCCACTGATTCGCGTCAAATCGGCCCTGCGCGATGGACTGAATTGTCGCGCTTTCCAGCGCTTCGCGATCGGTCATAGCGGGCATCAGGCCAGGCAGTCGGCTGGCTAGCATGGTTTTGCCGCTGCCAGGCGGGCCGCAGAGCAGCAAGCTATGCCCGCCTGCTGCCGCGAGTTCCAACGCACGTCTGGCGCGGTGCTGACCCCGTACATCGGTAAGATCGTTGGTATGGGCCGGCTTTGCCGAAATAAAATCTGAGTCCGTTGTGGCACGGGGTAATGCTGCTCTACCGCGCAAATGCGCGATTACCTGTGCCAGGGTTTCAGCACCATGAATCTGCCCGCCTGCCAGTGCTGCCTCAGCAGTGTTGGCCTTTGCAACAATCAGCGTTTCATTAGCTTGCTGACACTGTGCGGCGATCGGCAGGGTGCCATGAATAGGGCGCAATGCCCCGCTAAGCGCGAGCTCTGCACTAAACAGAGTATTCGGCATGGCGGTGGGTGGCAGCTCTCCAGCTGCCATTAAAATGCCAATCGCAATAGCTAAATCGAACCGAGCCCCGTCTTTGGGTAAATCAGCAGGCGCAAGATTTATCGTGACCCGTCTGGGTGGAAATCGGTAACCGCTA
>JAGXLT010000121.1 GCA_018334525.1 Gammaproteobacteria bacterium | reverse complement strand
GTGTGCTCTTCCGATCTGGGGATGCCAAGATTAATGTGGACGATAACGCCATTGAAGTGAATCGGCAGGCTGAAATTGCCGAAATGCGCGATCCTTCGCAGGAAGATGAAACCGAGGTGGCAGCCGCTGAGCATGGTCTGAACTACATTACGCTCGATGGCAACATCGGCTGCATGGTGAACGGTGCAGGGCTGGCAATGGCAACCATGGATGTGATTAAGCTGCATGGTGGCGAGCCAGCCAACTTCCTCGATGTGGGGGGCGGCACGAATAAGGAACGGGTGACCGAGGCGTTTAAAATTGTCTCCTCAAGCCCGGATGTTAAAGGCATCTTAGTGAATATTTTTGGCGGCATTGTTCGTTGCGACATGATTGCCGAGGGTGTGATTGCCGCGGTGAAAGAAGTCGGCATTAAAGTGCCGGTGGTGGTTCGGCTTGAAGGCACCAACGTAGAGCAGGGTAAAGAACTGCTGACAAAAAGTGGCTTAGACATCATCCCCGCCGAAAACCTGACGGATGGGGCGGAAAAAGTGGTTGGTGCAGTACAGAGGGAATCCGCATGAGTATTCTGGTGGACAAAAACACCAAGGTGATCGTTCAGGGCTTCACGGGTAAGCAGGGCAGCTTTCACGCTGAGCAATGCATTGCCTATGGAACCAACGTGGTTGGGGGTACAACACCGGGCCGCGGTGGCCAGTCACACTTGGATCGCCCTGTGTTTGACACAGTACGTGATGCCGTTGATCAGACCGGCGCGAACGCTTCGATGATTTATGTGCCAGCAGCTTTTGCCGCTGATGCGATTCTCGAGGCGGCGGAAGCGGGCATAAAAGTGATTGCCTGTATTACCGAGGGCATTCCGGTCCTGGACATGCTTAAGGTGAAGGCAGCGTTAGATTTTTATGATGCCACTTTGATCGGCCCTAACTGCCCTGGCGTTATCACGCCTGGCGAATGCAAAATCGGCATTATGCCCGGGCATATTCACAAGCCGGGTTCAATCGGCATTGTGTCTCGCTCCGGTACGCTGACTTACGAGGCGG
Organism: Gammaproteobacteria bacterium; assembly: GCA_018334525.1. Classification (GTDB taxonomy): domain Bacteria; phylum Pseudomonadota; class Gammaproteobacteria; order Nitrococcales; family Nitrococcaceae; genus Spiribacter. The sequence continues at coordinate 3,275 of JAGXLT010000121.1, read as the reverse complement.
TTAAACAGACCACCGATATTGGTATGGGGCAAAGCACCTGTGTCGGCATTGGTGGTGACCCCATTCATGGGATGAACTTTATTGACGTGATCGAGCAGTTCGAAGCCGATCGTCAAACCAAGGGCATTGTGATGGTGGGTGAAATCGGCGGGACGGCTGAGGAAGAAGCCGCGGAGTACATTCAAGCCAATGTGCGCAAGCCGGTCGTGGCGTACATTGCTGGTGTAACCGCGCCGCCCGGGAAACGCATGGGTCATGCCGGTGCCATTATTAGCGGCGGTAAAGGTACAGCAGCAGATAAGTTCGCAGCGCTGGAGCGCGCTGGAGTAGCAACGGTGCGTTCGCCGGCGGAGATCGGTCAGCGCGTTAGCGACTGTTTTACCGGCTAGTGATGAGTATTCTGCCCTAATGGAGGGCGCACTCTGCCTGGCAATGGCCCAGCTCAATTTGCTGGTCGGTGATGTGCGGGGGAATGCCACCGCCATCATCGATGCAGCAGTTGAGGCAAGAGATGGCATTGGTGCAGATGCTGTTTGTTTTCCTGAACTGGCACTGACCGGCTATCCGCCGGATGATCTATTACTTCGCCCTGATTTTATCGCAGCTGTCGAACGTCAGGTGCAGCGTATTTGCGCTGAGCTCAGCGGTATCACCGTGATTGTTGGAGCGCCGGAGCTAATTGATGGGCACTTGTATAATGCCGCGTTGGTCATTCGCGATGGCGCCGTGGTTGGCCGATATGCCAAGCATGAACTGCCAACCTACGGTGTCTTTGATGATTTGCGTTACTTTTCGCCGGGTGATCAGCCGTGTCTGGTTGAGATTAACGGCTGTCAGGTAGCGGTAACCGTTTGTGAAGACAGCTGGCATCGTGAGCCGATTGAAGCGGCGGCGGCAGCCGGGGCTGATGTGATTGTGAACATTAACGCCTCACCGTTTGATCACCACAAAGCCAGTGCGCGTGAATCGGTGCTGCGTGATCGCATCGGAGAGTCTGGGCTGCCGATCATCTACTGCAATATGGCCGGTGGTCAGGATGAAGTGGTTTACGATGGTGGCTCGTGCGCATTCGATGGCAATGGCGATTTGATGGTGCGTGCCCCACGGTTTCAAACCGGGCTGTATCCGGTGGTTCTGCGCCAGATTCATGAGCGCTGGCAGCCTTTAGAAGGCGAAATTGAGCCGGATTTATCCGCAGAGGCCGTTGTGTACGAAGCACTGGTCTGGGGCGTGCGCGATTATATTGAAAAAAACCGCTTTCCCGGTGTGGTTATTGGGCTTTCCGGCGGCATCGACTCAGCACTGGTGGCCTGTATTGCGGCCGATGCGCTGGGTCCCGAGCGGGTGCATTGCCTGATGATGCCCACTCGCTATACCTCTGAGATGAGCGAGACCGATGCCAAGGCACTGGCTGAGGCACTTGGCGTACGTTATGACGTGATCGCGATTGAGTCGATCTTTAATCAGTTTACCGAAGACCTGGCGCCGATCTTTGCAGATAGAGCACCGGACGTGGCCGAAGAAAACCTGCAATCGCGTATTCGTGGCACCTTGCTGATGGCCGTCTCCAACAAGCTTGGCGGGCTGGTTCTAGCCACCGGCAACAAAAGTGAAATGGCCGTGGGCTACGCTACGCTGTACGGCGATATGGTGGGCGGATTTTCACCGCTAAAGGACATTTTTAAAACTGAAGTCTATCGATTGGCTTACTATCGTAACCTCAGTGGTACAGTGATCCCGGAAAATATTTTGACCCGGCCGCCCAGTGCTGAACTGGCACCTGATCAAAAAGACACCGATAGCCTGCCCGATTACGCGGAGCTTGATGCGATTTTAGCGGCCTATGTTGAAGAAGACGCCGGCATTGATGAGATTGTTGCCGTTGGGCATGCAAAAGAAACCGTAGAGCGAGTGGTGCAACTGCTCCATCGAAATGAATACAAACGACGTCAGGCAGCGCCTGGTGTAAAGGTCACCACCAAAGCCTTTGGCCGTGATCGGCGATATCCGATTACTTCAGGCTTTGAATTTCAATCGGAGGTTTCATGAAGAAAGTAGAAGCAATTATTAAGCCATTTAAGCTGGATGATGTCCGCGAGGCCATTGCCGAGGTGGGTATTACCGGTATGACCGTAACCGAGGTAAAAGGCTTTGGGCGGCAGAAAGGTCATACAGAACTGTATCGTGGCGCAGAGTATGTGGTTGATTTCCTGCCTAAAATGCGGGTTGAGGTGGTGGTGCCTGACGATGCGGTGGAATCCGTTGTTGAGGCCATTATTAAGGCCGCTAACACCGGTAAAATTGGTGATGGCAAAGTGTTCGTCAGCCCTGTCGAGCGGGTGATTCGCATCCGCACCGGTGATGAAAACGAGCAGGCACTTTAACTACAGCGGGCCCGGCATTTCAGTTGGCCCTGGCGGTATAGGCTCCTCATCCGGGCCTTCCGTGCCGGGGCGAGGCGCCGGCTGAGTGCCAGTCTCTAACCCGGGAATAGTAGGCATTGCCTCACCTGATTCAGTTCTGGGCAGAGCCGGCCGTGACGTTCTATCCATTATGCCCTGTTCACGAACCACGACGAGATTTTCAGCCAGGTCATTGAGCTCAAGCGCGCGGTAAGCACGCTCGAGTATGTCAGCGGCATCTTCAGTCGCGGCAGTGCCGGGGTAGTTTTCAATAACAAATGTGGCACGCCGCGCCGCGGCAACCCAGGCTTCTAAATTAACGTAGAACTCAGCAATAGCCAGTTCATGGCGCGCGCTTTCCTCGTAAATCGCGTTAATTCGGTTTCTGGATTCCGCAACATATTCACTATCCGGGAACCGATCGATGATGGTTTGAAAGGCATCAAAAGCCAGCGCGCGCGGGCGAGGATCACGCTGGGCCATATCCACCCCAAAAAACCGTTTAATCACATCTTCACCCTGTTCTTCTAGGGCTACCCCTTGCATGTACCAGGTGTAGGGCACCGCTTCATGCCGCGGGTTAATGCGCCGAAATCGCTCGGCCGCCGCTACCGCAGAGGCCACATCGCCACTGCGATAATAGGTGTAGATCACATCGAGCTGGGCTTGTGTGGCCTGTGGTCCAAACGGATACTGCGCTTGCAAGAGCTCTAAGCGCTCGATGGCGGTTTGCCAGTCGCCACGGTTCATGGAAGCCGACGCGGCCTCGTAAATGGTGTCTGCGTCTGAATCTCGTAAGGTGTTAATCGTGGCACCACCGGCACACCCGGTTAGAAAAACAGCAACAAGAAGCAGTATGAAATTCCTCTTCCT
>JAGXLT010000120.1 GCA_018334525.1 Gammaproteobacteria bacterium | reverse complement strand
GCCGGCGACACATCTGGCGGCGCCGATGAAAAAACCAGCCAAAGCGGCAATCGCCGCCGTCGCAGTACCAGCGGCACCGGCAGCCGCAGCAGCAGTGGTCAGAGAAGAAGTCGCGGTGGGAGTAACCGACGCACAACGGCAACCGACGAGACACAGCCCGAGAAGGTTGAAAAGGCTGAAAAAGCTGAAGCTACATCTGCAGCGCCGACTGAAGGTGTTACGCCAGAAGCTGACGGTGAAAAGTCAGCCGGTACAGGCCGCACGCGGCGCGGTCGTCGGGGTGGTCGGCGCCGTCGGCGTACAAATAGCGATGAATCTGATGCAACTCAACAGGCCGAGGCCCAGACCGAAAGCGGTAGAGAGGCGGAGCAGCCTAAGGCTGAACCCAAACCGAGAGCTAAGCCCACAGCAGCCGCTAAGCCACCGGTTGAACAGGCCAGCGCCGATGAGGAAGCAGCGGCACCCACGCCGCCGGCGCAAGCTACCGATCCACGTCGCTGGTCGGGGCGGCCACGTCTGCCTGCTGACTAAAGGTGGTAACGCTCGCGCAATGCCGCGAGCAAGCCATCAGCGGCGTCTTCGATAAGATCGAAGACATGCGGAAAGCCATCGTCACCTCCGTAGTAAGGATCGGGCACCCATAGCGTTGAGTGCTGTTGGCCATACTGCAGCATCGGTTCTATGCGATCTTTCGCAACACTTGGCGCTTCCGCATGAAGCCATTGTAGATTGGCTTCATCCATCGCCAGGATGTGAGAAAAAGCCTCAAAATCATACGCATCCACCTGACGCGCACGTAGGTCAGAGATGTCAATTCCACGGCCACGCGCCTCAGCCTGAGAGCGAGCATCGGGTGCTTTGCCGATATGATAACTGTGGGTTCCGGCAGAATCTGTTTGAACAGCCGACTCAAGCCCGGCTTCACGAAGTTTATGCCGAAAAATTCCTTCAGCGGTGGGCGAACGACAGATATTACCCATACATACAAAAAGTACCTGAGTCATCGCAATTTAGCCTCTACCTTTATTAAGTCGTCAAATGTATCCACACCCGGGCCGGGTAAGCAGGTAGCCTGTGCCACCTGTATCCAATCTCCTGCCTGCAGGGCACGGAGCTGCTCAAGGTGTTCCAGCTGCTCCAGCGGGCTTGGGGGCAGCGCGTTATAGCGTTTAAGAAAATCCGCGCGATAGGCGTAAAGACCCAGGTGGCGCTGTGCGGTTGTCACATGCTCAGTGCTATTGCCTTCACGATCCCAGGGAATCGGTGCTCGGCTAAAATAAAGAGCCCGACCATTATTGGCAGTCACAACTTTTACCACGTTCGGGTCCTTAAGCGCTTCAGCGTCAGAAATCGCGGTAGACAGCGTAGCGATGGAGGCCCGCGGCTCATTATCGAGCAGGCCGACAACCTGTTCGAGAAGGGATGCGGGCATTAGCGGCTCGTCACCCTGTAAATTCACAACGATCTGGTCATCAGCGAGTTGTTCTTTGATGACCACCTCTGCAAGTCGGTCTGTACCACTGGCATGATCGTCGCGTGTCATACAGACACGCGTACCCAGCGCAGTAACCGTCTTAGCAATCTCTGCATTATCGGTGGCGACGACGATGTCCGCCGCCCCGCTTTCTTTAGCCCGTTCAATGACATGCGCGATCATCGGCTTGCCAGCAATCTCCAGAAGCGGCTTACCCGGCAGGCGACTGGACTGATAACGCGCGGGAATAACAACAACAAAAGAATGCATTATTAATCCTTTAACGACGCCAGTAGTGCCATAAGTTTCTCTTCCATCTCCGGTTCCGGATCTGCCATCACTGGCAGTGACCAACTATTGAGCGGCGCAAACCGTCGGCATTTAACGGCATCCTTTTCGGTCATAATGATCGCCCGCTGATCCCCAAACTGAAGGTCAGTTGGTTTGAACGCGTGATGGTCCGCAAACCGATGCGGTATCACATCAAAACCAAGGTGAGTTAAAGCAGAGAAAAAACGCTGCGGATTCCCGATCCCCGCCACCGCGTGGACGCGATTTCCCGGCACTGGAGGCACATTGCCTATTTTATGAGATAGCGGCTGTAACCCACTGACTTTGAGTGTAAAGCTGCCGTCACTATCCGGTGTCGCTGGTCCGTTAGCGATCACTAAATCAACGCTTTTAAGTCGCTCGGGGCATTCACGCAAAGGCCCCGCCGGCAGACAGCGCCCGTTACCCAGGCCCCGTTCGCCATCGATCACCGCAATTTCAATATCACGTGCCAGCGCATAATGTTGTAGTCCGTCATCGCTGATAATGAGATCCGGAGACGCGGTATCAATCAGTAACTGCGCGGCGGCTACGCGATCCTTTCCAATCGCGACGGCGCAGCCGGTACGCTGGGCAATTAATACGGCTTCATCACCGACGGTTTGCGGATCACTGTCATGCTGAACTGATTCTGGCCCGGCACTGGTTCCCCCGTATCCGCGAAGAATCACACCCGGCGTCATTCCCTGTTGTCTGGCTCCTTCCACTAACCAAATCACCAACGGCGTTTTGCCGGTACCGCCGACAAAGATGTTGCCGACCACGAGGATGGGTGTCGGCAACTGGGTGCTGGCCCGCCGGCCATCTAAATACTGCTGACGCCGATAACGCATCGCGCGACCATAGACTGCGCCGAGCGGTGCAAGGGCCTTCGCCAGCCAATTCTCCTTCAACCAGAAGGCCGGTAGCGCTCGACTACTGCTCATCAGGTTGCGCCGCCTCGGTACGGAACTGCAATCGATGCAGCGCCGCATAAGCACCACGGCGCGCTATAAGCTCAGCATGGCTGCCGCTTTCCACAATGCGCCCGGCGTCCAGCACTAAAATACGATCAGCGCGTTCAATTGTTGACAATCGATGCGCGATGACCAGGGTGGTTCGGCCCTCCATCAGTCGCTCGAGGGCGGTTTGAATATGCAGCTCTGAGGCCGAATCCAGTGCAGAGGTGGCCTCATCTAATATCAGCACCGGCGCATCCTTTAGCAGTGCGCGGGCAATGGCAATACGTTGACGTTGTCCTCCGGATAGCAATACCCCGTTCTCTCCAACCTGCGTATTAAAGCCTTCGGGTAATGCCTCGATAAATTCCCGTGCATTCGCCGCTTCTGCGGCTTCATACAGGGCGGACCAGTTCATTTCATCCGGTTGCCCGTATGCAATATTTTCCGCAATCGTCGCGTTAAAGAGCACAACCTGCTGACTCACCAGCGCAATTTGTTGGCGCAGCGATGCCAGCCGGTATTCCTGCAAGTTAACGTCATCCAGCAGGATTTCGCCGTGCGTTGCCTCATAGAACCGCGGCAGTAAGTTCACTAAAGACGTCTTACCACTACCCGATCGCCCCACCAGCGCAACGGTCTCTCCTGCTTCGACGGTTAAATTAATACCATCAAGCACTAAGTCCGAATTATCGCGGTAATAAAGCCCGACATCGCGAAACTCGATTTTGCCCTTTACACGGCTTGGCGTATGGGTGCCTGTATCCTGTTCCGGCAGCTCATCGATAACTTCAAAAATACTCTCGCCCGCGGCAATGCCACGTTGTATTCGGGCATGCACGGTGGTGAGTCGTTTGAGTGGCTGCAGCAGTAAGAGCATCGCCGTGAGGAAGGAGACAAACGACCCAACACTAACGGTCGTCATGCTGTCCTGGAAAGTCGCAAGCCAAACAACGATGGATAACGCTAAAGCGGCACAGAATTGCACCACCGGTGTGCTTAAGGCCTGCGTCGCCGCAAACTTCATAAATTGTTTGGTATTTTGCTCGTTGGCTTGGGCAAAGCGTGCGCGCTCGAATGCCTGCGCTCCATACACGCGAACCTCGTCACTGCCCTCGATTGCCTCTTCAGCGACATAGGCAATATTGCCCACTGAGTTTTGCACGCGATGGCTCAGCTTGCGAAACCGTCGGCTCACGTAAACCACCACACCAATAACGACTGGTCCGAGCAATAAAAAGGTTAGCGTTAGTTTCCAGCTCAGCCAAAACATGTAAGCAAGCAGAAAGAACACGGTCGCAAAATCACGAATGATAATAACAACGGCATTCGTACCGGCCTCGGCCACCTGCTCTACGTTATAGGTCAGCCGAGATAGCAACATACTGGATGAGGCATCATCAAAATAGCGTCGCGGCAGCGTGAGCAATCGATTAAACACCTCAGCACGCAAGCGGCCGATAATCCGCCGACTTATCCACGCGGTACCATATTGAGAGGCAAAGCTACTTACCCCCCGTATGATAAAAATGGAAAGCACACCAAGGGGGATGAGTTTGATGACATCGGGGTCCCGTTCGAC
>JAGXLT010000119.1 GCA_018334525.1 Gammaproteobacteria bacterium | reverse complement strand
GGGAGAAATTCCACCCGTGTCGGACCCTCGGCGGGCTCCAGGCTGGCGATGCCTGCCACCGGCACCATCTCGCCACTATTGTTCCGCACTTCAAAATGTCGCAGATCCTCCGGGCGCGCGCGAAACCGGCTCTCAGAACCCAACATCACCCGATAGGTCCGCCCGAACTGGCTGAAGTCGTTCACATACATGCCACCAAGCTGCGCCTGCAGGGTTAAGAACACATCGCCAAAATTAACCCCCAGCATTTTGGCTTTATTGCGATCCACCTCTAAATCAAACATCGGCACGTTCGCTCGGAAGTTATGGCGCACCCGCACCATTTCGCTTTGCTGATTGGCCTGAAGCACCAGCTGATCAGCGACGGCCGCCAGTTCTTCAGCCGGTAAGCCCGATGAATCCAGCAGGCGCAGATCAAACCCCGCTACCACGCCTAGGCCCGGCACGGCCGGCACATTAAATACTCGGGTTTGCGCCGCGGGGTCTGCCCATAGCTGCGCATTGAGCCGCTCAACAACGGCTGCCGGCTGCAGCGCTTTATCAGTGCGCTCAGACCAGTCTTTAAGCACTGCCACACCAAACCCCATATTCGAGCCGTTACCGCTCAACAGCGAAAAGCCCGTCACGCTAATGAAATCGCTCACGGCAGGGTCTGATCGCACCGTATCGATCACGTTTTCCATCACCGCCTGGGTGCGACTGCTTGAGGCGGCATCCGGCAGCTGAACATCCACAAATAAAAAGCCCTGGTCCTCCTCCGGTACAAAGCCGGTGGGGGTCGTGGCCATGAGATAGCCCAGTAATGCCACAATTGCCACAAACGTACCGCCCACGATGAGCGTTCGCTTCAGCAACACACCAATCACCGCGTGATACGCCTGGGTGCTCCACTGCAACGCCGATTCAACGGGCCGAAGCCAGCGCATCGGCTCGGCACCGCCTTTGAGCATAATGGCACTGAGCGCCGGTGATAGCGTGAGCGCATTCACGCTTGAGATAATCACCGCAAAGCAGATCGTCACTGCAAACTGCCGAAACAACTCTCCGGTAATGCCGGGCAGAAACGCCACCGGCACAAACACAGCCAGCAACACAAAGGTGGTTGAAATAATGGGGGCGGTAATTTCGCGCATGGCCTGGCTGATTGCTTCGCGCACTTCCAGCCCCTTTTCACGCATCAGCCGATCGACGTTTTCAATCACAATAATAGCATCATCAACCACAATGCCGATTGCCAACACCAGGCCAAAGAGCGTAATGAGGTTAACGGAGTAGCCCATAACGGCCATAAACGCGAAAGTACCGATCAGCGAAACAGGAATGACCACCGCCGGTATTAACGTGGCTCGCAGGTTTTGTAAAAACAAAAACACCACAAGGATCACTAAGACCACCGCAACTAGCAGTGTCTCAACCACCTCTTTGATTGATTCATCAATAAACTGTGTGCTGTCGAATAAAATGCTATAGCGCAACCCGTCCGGAAACCCCACCGCCAGTGTCTCCATCTCTGAGCGGACCTGTGCTGCCACATTCAGCGCATTGGCGTCGGGTAGCTGATAGATCACTAAAAACGCGGTGTCATTACCATTGAGCTGCGCGGTTGCGGTATACGATCTTGCACCGAGCTCCACCCGCGCCACATCGCGCAATCTGACGACTCGGCCTTCAGGCGTTACGTTAAGAATCGTGTCTTCGAATGCACCGGCATCACTCAAGCGCCCTTCACTGCGAATATTAAAGGTGAAGATTTGATCGGCCGGCGCTGGCTCCTGCCCCAGGGTGCCGGCTGCCACAATTTGGTTTTGTTCACGAACGGCGGTGTTAATGTCGGTAACGGTCACCCCCAGCTGGTTCATTCGCTGCGGGTTGAGCCAGATGCGCATGGCATATTCACTCGTGCCCAGCACCATGGCCTCGGCCACGCCGGGCACACGAGCAATCGATTCCACCAGACTGGTGCTGGCGTAGTTGCTTAGAAAAAGCGAATCCAGCTCAGCCCGGTCGGTAACCAGATTAATGCCCATTAGCATATTGCCGGCCTGCTTGCGCACGACCACACCTTCTCGGCGTACCTCTTCCGGCAGACGCTGCTCAGCCACTTTGACGCGGTTTTGCACGTTCACCTGCGCCATATCAACATCTGTGCCTGTCTCGAAGGTTACCGTCACCACAGCGGTACCATCACTGCTTGAAGCAGACTCCAAATAGATCATGCCCTCTACCCCATTGAGCTGCTGCTCAATGGGGCGCACCACCGCATCAGCAATGGCCTCAGCACTTGCCCCCGGATAAACGGCTCTGACCTGCACCTGCGGCGGCGCTAGATCGGGATACATATTGATGGGTAAGCTCTGCAACGCCAGCAGACCTGCCAGCGTGATGAGAATGGACAGAACAAACGCTGACTTGGGTCGATTTAAAAAGAATTCACTCACTGGGGCGCGTTCTCTTCAGGCGCAAGCAGACCGGTTGCCGGATCACGCACATAGGCGCTCGGCGCAACGGTTGCCCCGGGGCGAAGCTTCTGAAAACCTTCAACCAACACCTGCTCACCTTCACTGAGCCCATCGGCAACCTCCCAGCCCGGTCCGCTTTTGAGGCCTAAGGTAATCTGCCGCTGGGTAATTGTGTTGTCGCTACCGACCACCATAACGAAGGGCCCCAGCTGGTTTTGCTGTACCGCCTGCTCCGGCACCAATAACCTCGGCGTGGCCCCTGCTTGTTCAAACAGCAATGTCACAAATAGGCCTGGAACCAGTTGTTCCTCGGGATTCGGAAACCGTGCCGTTGCAACAACGGTGCCCGTGCTTCGCTGAATCGCGGTATCAACAAAATCGATTACGCCCGTGTGTGCGTATCGACGCTCACCATCAATCAGTAAGTAGACGTTCACGTTGCTAAGATCATTGCCCGCACTCCATGCACGGGAGAGCGTTATAAACTCTGAATCGGTTAGCTGAAACTGCACACGGACATCATTAAGCGCAATAATTTCCACCAGCGTGCCCGAGGCCGGCCCCACCATATTGCCTGCCGTTATCGCCGTATCACGCGCCCGGCCGCTAATAGGTGCCAAAATTTGCGTATGTTCCAGATTAATCAGGCTTTGCTGAAGCGCCGCTTGAGCCTCTGTCAAACCCGCCTCGGCCTGCTCTGCGGCGCTGCGCAACTGATCCAGATCAGCCGCTGATAGATAACCCCTGGGCGCCAACTCAAGCCCTCGCGCCAGATTCTTCTCAGCCAGGGTCAGCGCGCTGCGCCGCGCTGCCACCTGCGAACGCGCACGATCAACCTGAGCACGGTAATCGTCATCTTCAATCTCAAAGAGGACATCGCCCCGTGACACCTGCGCGCCGCGATCGAACAATACGCGGGTTACTTCCCCTTCAACCCGCGCTACGACATTGACTGAATCGGCAGACTCTGTGCGGCCAATGACCCGCCACTCACGTTGAGTATCTACCAGTGCAATTTCGTAAACCCCTACTCCGACCGGCGGGGGTACCTGCGAGACGGCGGAGTCATCGGATTCGCAGCCTGAAAGAAATAAAAGACAGCCGACAAGCCCTAGCGCTTTGAGCTTCATATTCACACTACCCTTAATTATCGATCGTCAGTGTGCCATAGGGTAGTTTTCCGATCGCTGCCTACAATCGGGTATCTTTGAACTCTACCAGTCCGACGACGGCCAAAGCATGTTGAACTCCGACATTTGGAGGGTTGATTGACTGATTGGACCTGTTGGCATATGCTTTGACCTATGCCTTGTCAACTGGAGAATATTAAGATGTCAACTTCTGAACGCCACGTACGGCTTTTTCGCAACGGGCGCAATCAGGCAATACGCATCCCTCGCGAGTTCGAGCTGGAGGGTGATGAAGCACTCATCCACAAGGAGGGCGACCGGCTGATCGTGGAGCCGATCCGGAAAGGCAGACTGCTGTCGCTGCTGGCTTCTCTGCCCCCCTTGACTGACACCTTCCCCGATATCGATGATGACCTGACCTCACTGGATGATGTGCTGCTGTGAGTGCATCACCGACGTACCTGCTGGATACCAACATCCTGTCCGACCTTGTTCGCAATCCGCAAGGCTTAATAGCCGCAAAGATCACGAAGGCAGGCGAGGATACTGTCTGCACCAGCATCATTGTAGCCGCAGAGCTCCGCTATGGCGCAATCAAGTCAAACTCTGCAAAACTTGTGGAACGCGTTGACCTGATACTCTCAGCACTGGAAATCCTGCCACTTGAAACACCGGCCGACCACCAGTACGCATCATTACGACATCACCTCACATATCAAGGAACACCGATTGGGCCAAATGATCTACTGATTGCTGCCCATGCCCTTGCGAATGACCTGACA
>JAGXLT010000118.1 GCA_018334525.1 Gammaproteobacteria bacterium | reverse complement strand
GGAGAAAGAACGTTGTGGTGCTAGGCGGCGGAGACACTGCGATGGACTGCAACCGCACCGCCCTGCGCCAGGGTGCCGCCAATGTGACTTGTGCTTATCGGCGGGATGAGCAGAATATGCCCGGCTCACGCCGTGAGGTGAATAACGCCAAGGAAGAAGGCGTTAAATTTATGTTCAACCGACAGCCTGTAGAGATTGTGGGAACCGATCGCATTGAGGGCGTAAAGCTTGTTGAAACCCGCCTGGGCGCGCCTGATGAACGGGGCCGTCGCCGCCCGGAGGTGATTCCTGGCAGCGAAGAAATCCTGCCTGCCGATCATGTCATCATCGCCTTTGGCTTTCGGCCTGATCCACCGGCCTGGTTTGAGACTCACAAAATTTCAGTGGATGAGCGCGAGCGCGTTCAAGTGGCCAAACAAGGTGAGTATCCTTACCAAACCAGCAATCCAAAAGTCTTTGCCGGTGGCGATATGGTGAGAGGCTCTGATTTGGTCGTAACAGCGGTTTGGGAAGGGCGCGAAGCTGCTAAGGGCATGCTGGCCTGGCTGGGCATCACGGAGCACGCATGAGCACGCTCGAAAATGATCTGTTGTTACGTGCGTTATTGCGCGAACCCGTCGAGCGCACCCCCGTTTGGATTATGCGTCAGGCCGGTCGATACCTACCGGAATATCGTGCGCTACGCGCGCAGGCCGGCAGTTTTATGGATCTGTGCCGTAACCCCGAGCTTGCCTGTGAAGTAACGATGCAGCCCCTGCGGCGGTTTGACCTTGATGCCGCGATTTTATTTTCAGACATTCTGACGGTGCCCGATGCCATGGGCCTCGGTCTGTATTTTGAACAGGGCGAAGGCCCGCGCTTTGAGCGGCCGGTTCGCGATCGTGCGGCCATCGAGGCGCTGCCCGCCCCGGATATTGCTCGCGATTTGGGCTATGTGACGGATGCCGTCAGCCTGATCCGATCGCGTCTGGAGGGACAGGTCCCACTGATTGGTTTTTCAGGCAGCCCATGGACTTTGGCCACCTACATGGTGGAGGGGGGCAGCAGTAAAGACTTTCGGCATATTAAAGGGATGGCCTATCGCGACCCCGATACGCTTGAGCTGCTGCTCAGTAAAATCACACACGCAGTCATTGATTATCTCAATGCGCAATCCGCCGCCGGCGCGCAGGCACTGATGATTTTCGACACCTGGGGTGGTGCCCTGGCCCATGATGCCTACCAGCGGTTTTCATTATCTTTTGCAAAGCAGGTCATTGCGGGGCTTGAGCGCCATCGAGATGGGCGTCGCGTGCCCGTGGTGTTTTTTACCAAAGGTGGCGGAATCTGGCTTGATAAGATTGCTGACTGCGGTGCCGATGGATTGGGCGTTGACTGGACGATCCCGTTAAATGAGGCGCGCGAGCGCACGCAAGGGAAGGTGGCGTTGCAGGGTAATCTCGACCCTAATGTGCTGTATGCCGAGCCGCCTGTCATCGAAAAAGAAGTGGCGCGTGTGTTGGCCGAGTATGGCAATGGATCGGGTCATGTTTTTAATTTAGGGCATGGCATCCATCCGCAAATTCCACCCGAGCATGTTGAGGTAATGGTAAACGCCGTGCATACCCTCAGCCCGCAGTGGCATGTGCCCGACCAACGCTGAAAAAGCCGGGCTTGCTCAGCGCCCGCCACGCATTCTCTCTTGTGGTGCGGTTGTCGCTCGGCGTCATAAGAATGACTGGCTTTTACTATTGCTCCGCGCTTATCAGTACTGGGACTTTCCCAAAGGTCGTACCGAGAAAGATGAAACACCCATGCAGGCTGCCTACCGTGAGGTGGCTGAAGAAACCGGTATTACCGACCTTTCGCTCGATTGGGGTGAGGACTATATAGAAACAGGCCCTTATGCCCGGGGTAAAATTGCCCGGTATTATTTAGCCTCCACGCAAACGAAAAATGTAATTCTAGGGATTGCGCCGGAACTTGGCGTACCTGAGCATCACGAATGGCGCTGGGTCACGCGTGCGGAAGCCTACCGAATCACAGCGCCGCGCGTTCAACAGGTACTCGACTGGGCTTTTACCCGCCTGACTTAACATCCGTATTTCGGAAGGAGAATTTGTGAAATCCAACCCCGCTTCTGCCCTTACATTCCCCGCGACGCGTTTACGCCGGTTGCGTAAAGATGACTTTACCCGCCGCCTGGTGCGCGAAAATACCCTGACCGTGAATGATCTTATTCAGCCGGTTTTTGTGATCGACGGGCGGAACAAAAGCGAAGCGGTTGCCTCAATGCCGGGTGTTGAGCGGCTGACCATTGATCGGCTCGAGGCTTTTGCGGAGCAGACTGCGGCGCTGGGCATTCCGGCAATTGCGATTTTTCCTGTGATTCCGCCAGAGACCAAAACGCCCGAGGCAACAGAAGCCTGGAACCCCGATGGTCTGGCGCAACGTGCCGTGCGCGCGGTAAAAGCGCGCGTGCCTGAACTCGGCGTTATTACCGATGTGGCACTCGACCCCTTCACCAGCCATGGCCAGGATGGGCTGCTCGATGAACAGGGCTATGTAGCGAACGATATTACGCTGGAAGCCTTAGTCCGCCAGGCGCGCTCGCATGCGCAGGCCGGCGTCGATATTCTGGCCCCCTCGGATATGATGGATGGCCGGATCGGCGCGATTCGCCAGGCGCTGGAGGCTGACCAGCAGCCTAATGTGCGCATTATGGCCTACTCTGCTAAATACGCTTCTGCCTTTTACGGGCCTTTCCGCGATGCCGTTGGCTCGGCAGGTAATTTAGGCGGCGGTGATAAGCGGACCTACCAAATGGACCCCGGCAATGCCATGGAAGCGCTGCGCGAGGTGGGCATGGATATTGCCGAGGGCGCTGATATGGTGATGGTAAAGCCGGGCATGCCGTATCTCGACATCATCACGCGAGTTAAAACACAATTTCAAGTGCCAACCTTTGCTTATCAGGTAAGCGGTGAATACGCGATGCTGAACGCCGCCTTCGCGAATGGTTGGCTCGATCGACGTCAATGCGTACTTGAATCCTTACTGAGTTTTAAGCGCGCCGGTGCAGATGGGATCCTCACCTACTTTGCGCAAGACGTTGCAGGCTGGCTTAAGGAGAACTGATATGGACCACTATGCTGTTTTTGGTCATCCCGTTGGGCACTCTCTGTCGCCCCGCATTCATCGGCTGTTTGCCGAGCAAACCTCACAACAGATGGAATACGTCGCACAAGAGCCGGCCCTTGATGGCTTTGCCGATGCGCTACAAACGTTTCGTGAGCAGGGCGGCTGCGGGCTTAATGTCACGCTGCCGTTTAAACAGGAAGCCTGGGCGCTTGTCGATCAGCGCAGCGAACGCGCGGAGCGAGCCGGCGCGGTTAATACGCTGATCTGCACGGATACCCTGTATGGCGACAACACAGATGGCGAAGGCCTGCTTAACGACCTGCGCAATCATTTAGGCGTTGGCATTGCCGGCAAGCGAATTTTAGTGCTTGGCGCGGGCGGTGCCGCCCGCGGCGTGCTGGGTCCACTGCTCGATGAGCAGCCTGCCATGCTGATCATTGCCAATCGCACCGCTGATAAAGCCCAGCAACTGGCCGGTGATTTTGCAACGGCGGGCAGCGTGGATGGTATTGGGCTGGATGCCCTGGATGGCGAGCGATTTGAAGTAGTCATTAATGCCACTTCCAGCGGCATTAACGGCCCCCTGCCGGAGCTTCCTGAAAGTATTGTTGCAGAGGGCGCCACGGCCTATGACCTGATGTATTCCCCTGAGGCAACTCCGTTTTTACGCTGGGCAAAAGATGCCGGTGCATTTCGCTTAAGCGATGGCCTGGGCATGCTGGTAGAACAAGCAGCGGCTTCGTTTGAGCTTTGGCGCTCTATCCGACCTGCCACCGAGCCTGTCATTGAAGCGCTGCGGCATGACATGCGCCCCTAATCGGCGCGATGCCTTGCCATCACCCGGGTGTAATGCACGGCAGAATATTGCAGCTGCTCACGTTCTGTCGCGGTAAGTTCGCGCACGGCGCGGGCAGGGCTGCCCAGGTAAAGGTAACCGCTCTCCAGCCGGCGCCCCGTGGGCACTAAGGCATGCGCACCTATAATCACCTCATCCTCAACCACCGCTTCGTCTAAAACCGTGGCGCCCATGCCGACTAACACGCGGCTGCCCACCGTGCAGGCATGAATGGTGGCGCGATGCCCAACGGTCACCTCTTCTCCAACAATCGCAGCATGTCCCGCCTGATAGGGCCCCTTATGCGCAACATGCACAATAGCGCCGTCCTGAATATTGGTTCGCGCACCAATTTCAATGCGATGCACATCGCCGCGTAAAACAGCGGTTGGCCACACAGAAACAGACTCGCCCAGCGTGACAT
>JAGXLT010000117.1 GCA_018334525.1 Gammaproteobacteria bacterium | reverse complement strand
CAGGTTGCGGTGTTCGTTATTGTCTAACGGACCATTCGAGCCTGGCACGCAGGGTACGCCGGCCGCTTCCATCGCTTTAATGGCCGATACCTTGTTACCCATCATGCGAATGGTTTCAGCAGTTGGCCCGATGAAGCGAAATCCTGACTCTTCAACCCGTTCGGCAAAGTCTGCGTTTTCTGCCAGAAAGCCGTAGCCCGGATGGATTGCGGTTGCGTCCGTTACCTCGGCTGCACTGATAATTGCCGGAATATTGAGATAGCTTTCGGTCGCACTGGCTCCGCCAATACAAACAGATTCATCGGCCAAGCGGACATGCTTAAGGTCACGATCAGCCGTGGAGTGGACAGCCACTGTGCCGATGCCCAGCTCCCGACATGCCCGAAGAATACGCAAGGCAATTTCGCCGCGATTGGCGATGAGCACTTTTTCGATCATGCCGCTTTGCCTCTTAGTCGATTACAAACAAGGGCTGGTCAAACTCAACCGGTTGACCATTTTCAATGAGCACGCGCGTGACAACACCGCTGCGGTCTGCCTCAATTTGATTGAGCATCTTCATGGCTTCAATGATGCAAAGCGTATCGCCGGCTGTGACTGTCTGCCCTTCTTCCACAAAGGCATTGGCCTCCGGCGAAGGCGCGCGATAAAACGTGCCCACCATGGGGGAGCGCACAAGATGCCCCGTCGGCTCTGAGTCGTGGGGTTCTGCTGCAGCAGCGGCAGGTGCAGCTGGGCCAGGCGCAACAGGTGGTGCCGAATACACGGGTGCGGGGGCGACCGCCTGAGCGCCGCCTCGGCTGATGCGCACGCTTTCTTCGCCCTCGTGTATTTCAATTTCATTCACGCCGGATTCATCTAAAAGCTCAATGAGCCGCTTAATTTTGCGAATATCCATGGATTCTTCTCAGTTCTGTTGGGGCGTTTGCAGAAACGTCTGCAATGCCAATTCGTAACCAATCGGGCCCAGTCCGGCAATCAGCCCCTTTGCCGCGTCAGTCAGGTAAGACTGATGCCTGAATGCTTCTCGTGCCGCGGGGTTGGACAGATGGACCTCAATAAACGGAATAGCGACTGCGAGCAAGGCATCTCGCAGTGCCACGCTGGTGTGCGTAAGACCTGCCGGATTAATGATGATGCCGCTGACTTGCTCATCTTTTGCTTGCTGGATGCGATCGATAATCGTGTGTTCGGCGTTACTTTGCAGCGCAGTAAGCTCTGCGCCCGCTTCTTTCGCCATTAACTCCAAACGATTATTGATTTCAGTCAGTGTGGTCGAACCATAAACCTCTGGCTCACGCTGACCCAAAAGGTTGAGGTTGGGTCCGTGTAAAACCAAAATTCTTTTCATGGTGGGTTCCTCACTTGTCAGCGCAGCGAATTCTGGCGCATTTCAGCGAAAATGTCGACCGTTTCCCCGCGATTTCTCATCTTTGCCGGATTGCTTTTTGGAGGACAGGCACCAGATCGTCAGCATAAATTTGGCCCATAAACTGCTCGATGATGTTGCCGCGGCGATCAATAATGACCGTGTAAGGCAGGGTGCCACGGTCATTACCATAGGCCGCGCTTACATCAAGTGCCTCGGTCATACCGTAAACGGTGGGGTAATCCATCGGCACCTGTGCCAGGAAACCGCGAATCGGCTCGATGTCATCAATCGCAACTCCCACGAACCTGACGCCATCATCATAAAATCGTTGCTGAACGTCGTTAAACAGGGGGATTTCTTCGCGACAAGGCGTACACCAGGTCGCCCAAAAATTCAGAACAACAACCTGGCCATCCCACTCGCTGATTGAACGTGCCTGTCCTTGTAAATCCGGTAACGTAAATTCGGGTCGTTGCGTGATGGTTTCTGGTGGTTTTTGCAGCCAGAGGATGGCGGTTATGCCAATAACCGCGCCGATCACAGCGGCAAAGAGGATCGTTAATGGAGTACGAATTGCATCGGTCATAATGTGTTGTCGCTGGCGGGATCAGCGCGTGGGTCTGTTGGGCGAAGGCCGGCATTAGCGCGGTCGATAAAGCGCTCCGCATTAAGAAAGCTGACCACGCGCGTGTTGGGTGTCTCGTATCCTTGTGGATCAAAAAATATGATGGCCGGTGGTAAATAAACGTTTAATGCCCGCAGAATTTCTTTGTCATTGTCATTCATCGCGGTCACATCAACGCGAAGTAAAACTGCTTCAGCGACAGCCTCGTGTACACGCGGGTCTGTGAAAGTGCGTCTTTCAAGCTGCACACAATAAACACACCAGTCCGCATAAATGTCGACCATGCTGGGGCGACCGGCTTGTTGGGCGGCTGCAAGCGCCTCTTCTAATGTCGCCAGCGTTTGCACATCTCGAAAGGGAAGTTTGCTGGCTTGCTCGGCGCCTCCCTGGACACCCATCGATGTACCTAGCGTCGCCAGTGGCTGCAACACCGATCGCCCACCCGCCGCTGCTCCGATTAAGCTGGCAGCCCCCCAGACTAAAAGCGCCAAGCCGAGTGCGCGGGTCAGTCGTGGGTTGATGCCTAAAAAGTGCCTGTCCTTTTCAAACGCCCCCAGCCAGACGCCGCTGCCAAGTAGTAACAATCCCCAAAGACCCAGCGTTAGCGGGCCTGCAAGAAAGCGCTCCAGCATCCATAGGGCGACAGCCAGAAATCCAATGCCAAAAAGGGCGCGAACGGTATTCATCCACGGACCGCTGCGGGGCAGCCACCTGCCGGCTGCGGTGCCGATGAGCAATAGGGGCAAGCCCATGCCATTGGCCAACGTGAATAGGGCCAGACCACCGAGCCAGGCATCCCCGGTGCTGCCAATGAATACCAGAGCCGCAATGAGCGCGGGCCCCGAGCAGGCGCCCACAATGAGCGTTGAGAGGACCCCCATGATTGCCACGCCAATCCAGGTGCCGCCGCGTTGTCGATTTGAGAGGTTGGTCAGTCGGGTCTGTATTGCCGCAGGCATACGCAGCTCAAAAAGCCCGAACATGCCAAGCGCAAGAATAATGAATAGCCCGGCAAAACTACCGAGCACCCAGGGTGATTGGAGATCCGCCTGAATAGCCGCCCCTGTCATCCCGGCCGCAACCCCGGCTAGCGCATAGGTAATGGCTGTTGCTTCGATATAAACCAGCGATAAACCAAACGCTCGCAGACTGCCACTGCGATGCGGATCGCCGGCGATCAGTCCCGATAGAATGGGAATCATCGGGTATAAGCAAGCGGTAAAAGCGAGCAAAAGGCCAGCAGCAAAGAACCCCCCAAGGATGGCGGGGAGGCTCGCATCGGCAAGGAGTTGCTGCAATGCGTTGCTGGAACCAGCTGGCGGTGGCGTTGGCGCTGGATCTGCGGCCGGTGTTGAGGGTGAAGGCGTAGTTGCCGGCGTTAAAGCAACCGCGGTCGGGTCGATCGTATAGACCGGTTTTGGGTCGTTATCGGTGCCTGTCCCGTTAGTGCCTGTCCAGCTAATGCGATACGGCGGATAACAAACCCCCACATCAGCGCAGCCCTGTAGCGTCATCTCAATCGCTGTATCGCGCGCATTTTCGATCGGTATCCTGACCGGCTCGGTGTAGACGGGCTGCGTCCCAAAGAACTCATCTTGTTTGATCACGCCTTGCGGAAAATCCGGTGTGATCTGGTTTGGGCTGAAAGTTAGGCTGTCTTGGTAAACGTAGTAACCCGGCGCAATATCTATATAAATAGCCTGAGCGTTTTCGCTGTTTGTCTCGATGCGCACCGGAAAAGCATCGTCTACGGCCAGAACCTGGCTGCCGGCTGAGTTGTTATTGCCAAACAGGTCGCTGAATGAGCCCTGAGAATGTGCTGTTAACGGCAGCAGGCAAAATAATGTGAAAAAGGCGCTGGTGAGGATTTTCATTGTTGGGTTGTCTCAGCATTAACCCACTGAAGGTACCCAGTTAGTCCATCAGAGACCGGTAATGCAATAATTTCCGGGAGCTCTGCCGGGTGCAGCATCGTCACAGATTTCTTGAGCCCGACAAATGCGGCATCGGTGGTTTTTGCCACCAACAAAACCTCGTGGTCTTTTTCAATTTTTCCCGCCCAGCGGTAGACCGACGTCAGTCCGGGTATTAAATTCACGCAGGCAGCGTGACGCTGCTCCACGAGTTCAACCGCTAATCGGTCGGCCGAAGCATGGTCAGGGCAGGTAATGAGCACAACGAGTACTGATGTCATCGGGATATTTTATCACTGCATGTACGACTAGGTATTGACGTAGAAGGTTTCATCACTATCATTAGCACTCACATGTGACGAGTGCTAACAAAATTAGCATCACTCGTTTTTCAATTAACAGTTAGGGAGAAATGAGGATGAATCTTCGCCCGCTACACGATCGAGTCGTTGTAAAGCGCATGGAAGAAGAGCGGACCACCGCCGG
>JAGXLT010000116.1 GCA_018334525.1 Gammaproteobacteria bacterium | reverse complement strand
TTTTGACCGGGTACGCGAGAACTTTGTCCGCGTTCGTAAAGGCACCTCAATCGAGTTGGTGAATCGCTCGATCAATCAGATGCTGCCGAGAACATTAGTGACCAGCCTGACTACATTGTTAGTATTAGTCGCCTTGTTTGCGCTGGGGGGTGAGCTGATTCGTGGCTTTGCCTTAGCGCTGATCATCGGCGTGGTTGTGGGAACGTACTCTTCGATTTATGTGGCCGGGTCTGTGGCACTAGCCCTTGGCGTGAGCCGTGAGGATCTGGTGCCGCCGGTAAAGGAAGGCGAGGACTTAGAAGAGGAAACGCCGTAGTCGATGATATGAGCGAAGGTAACGAGATCTTCACAATAGCCGCGTATGCTCCGGTAAAACGTGGCAAAGGAGAAGTGACGCATGACCGATGTTCAATTTCTGAAACCGCTCCGCTACCGCTCCATTTTTATTTCTGATACCCATTTAGGCTTTCGTGGCGCTCGTGCCGACGAGCTCCTCGAATTCCTTCGTTCTGTGGAATGCGAAACCCTTTATTTAGTCGGCGATATTATCGATATTTGGGACATGCGTCGTCGCGGTTTGCATTGGCCTGAAAGCCACAACGCCGTCATACAAGACGTATTGGCGAGAGCAAGGGCGGGAACAAAAGTCGTTTACATTCCCGGCAATCATGACGAGCTAATGCGTGAATATGCTGGTATGACGATTGAGGGAGTCAGTATTCAGCTACGCCATATTCACACTTGTGCCGACGGCAAGCGATTACTGGTTCTGCATGGGGATGAGTTTGATACGGTGGTGCAGTGCAGTCCCTTGGTAGCGATGCTTGGGGGGCGGATGTACGGTTGGCTGATTCGTGCAAACCATTGGACAAATCGGATTCGACAGGCGTTAGGAAGACCCTACTGGTCTTTGGCAGCACATCTTAAGCATCGGGTAAAAAATGCCATGCAATACATTGCGAATTACGAGCAGGCGTTGATTCGTGAGGCGCGGGAGGCCGAAGTTGATGGCCTGGTTTGTGGTCATATTCATCACGCAGAGCTCAGGGAAGTCGACGGCATTCGCTACTGTAACGATGGTGATTGGGTGGAAAGCTGCACAGCATTGGTGGAATCACACGCGGGTGAACTTGAGTTGCTGAAATGGAATGAGATGCGCCACCAGGTGATAAGCAGCCCCACTGCCAAACAAAACGCTGATCAGGCTGCTTAACTGTGAATGCCGGCAACCCGATGCGGCGCGATGGTGCGAACAAGATCAGCAAATAATTTCGGGCTCCCGGCAACAATGTTGCCGGTTTCCAGGTATCGGTCTGCGCCTGAGAAGTCTCCGACAATACCACCCGCTTCGCGAATCATTAGCGCGCCAGCCGCCATATCCCATGGTTTGAGTCCAATCTCCCAAAACCCATCAAGTCGGCCGCAAGCGACATAGGCAAGATCCAGCGCAGCAGCGCCAGCGCGGCGCACATCGCCTGCTCTTTCTAGCACAGAGCCAAACATCCCGAGATAGGCGCTATGATATTCCGGCAGCCGAAACGGAAAGCCGGTTCCAAGCAGCGCATCGTCAATGCTGGTGCGTGGCGGGATTCGCATTTTGCGCCCCTCAAACGTGCACCCACCGCCACGTTTGGCGGTCCATAACTCTTGGCGCACGGGATCGTAAATAACCCCGACATCAAGCGTTCCACGGTGCGTGAGTGCAATTGATATTGCGAAATGTGGAAATCCGCGAAGGAAGTTGGTGGTGCCATCAAGAGGATCAATCAGCCACACATACTCGCCCTGGTCACTACCGCCGCCTTCTTCGCCAAGAATCGCATGGTCCGGATAAGCCTGGTGTAAGATGGCGCGAATCTCATCTTCTGCCATTCGATCGACTTCGCTGACAAAGTCATTGTCGCCTTTGCGCTCGATGTGCAGGCGATCTAGGCGATCCATATTTCGAACAATGATGTTGCCCGCGCTGCGTGCAGCACGAACAGCGATATTAACCATGGGGTGCATGTGCGCATTCCGAATCTGTTTAACGCACAATGATACCAGTAATGCATCATCCGGAGGGAATTGTGAGTTTAAAAGCAGGGATAAACTGTCGCATTGTTTTGGTGGGTACCAGCCACCCTGCGAATATCGGCGCGGCAGCGCGGGCGATGAAAACCATGGCATTGTCAGAGCTCATGCTGATTGACCCGCAGTGCGAAGTCGACTCGCAGGCAGTTGCGATGGCAGCAAATGCCAATGACGTTCTGGCCGAAGCGCATCATTACGGTGATATTCAAAGCGCGGTCACAGATACGACGCTGGTTTTGGGGCTTACGGCGCGACCAAGGCGTGAGGGTGTGCCCGCATTGACCCCCAGAGAGGCCGCGGCCATGGCGGTAGCAGAGCAGGGCTCAACAGCCATTTTGTTTGGGCGCGAGCGCACCGGTCTGACGAACGAAGAGCTGGGGTGCTGTCATCGGCTGGTTCACATTCCTGCAAACCCGGATTATCCGGCGCTTAATTTAGCGGCAGCTGTTCAAATTATGGCGTACGAGCTTTTTTGTGCGAACACCGCGACTTCTTTGGCGTCAGGCGCCGAAGAGGTGGGCGATAAAGAACACCTCGCAGCCGGGCAGCACCTGGAGGCGCTGCATAAACTGTTTGATGAACTGGTCACGATGGGAGAGATGGCGGGTGATCAGCCGCATGAAACTCTTCGATTGCGGCTGCGAGCGTACATCAACCGCACACGGCCCAGTGTTGCCGAAGTGGACATGCTGCATGGTCTATTGAAAAGATTAGTTATACTAAAGGGTCATTAACGAGAGTAAGTAATATGCTCCATAGAATCAAAGAAGACCTGCGTTGTGTTTTTGACAGAGACCCTGCAGCCCGCGGTTATCTTGATGTCTTAACAACTTACCCGGGCGTGCATGCGTTATTAATGCATCGCATGAATCATTGGCTGTGGCGGCATCGAGTTTGTTGGTTGGCGCGTTTTCTGGCTCAGCTGGCACGCTGGTTCACGGGGATCGAAATTCACCCGGGCGCCAGGATTGGTCGGCGGTTTTTTATTGACCATGGCATGGGTGTAGTGATTGGTGAGACGGCGGAGGTTGGTGACGACTGTACGCTCTATCAAGGGGTTACCCTGGGTGGTACGTCGTGGGAAAAAGGCAAGCGCCACCCCACGTTAAGCGATGAGGTTGTTGTGGGTGCCGGGGCAAAAGTGCTTGGCCCCATTGAAATCGGCACCGGGGCGCGGATTGGGTCCAATGCGGTTGTCGTTAAAGACGTTCCGGCACAGGCAACGATGGTCGGTATTCCAGCGCGGGTGGCGCGTGTTGCATCGGAGCCTTCGGCGCCTAGTGATGCAGATCAGCGGCGGGCGGAAACAGCCCTTCGCATCGGCTTTGAGGCTTATGGTGCAACGCGGGACATGCCGGATCCGGTTGCCAACGCGATTAATGCCATTTTAGATCATGTTCATCATACTGATGCGCGTCTTCAAGAGATGTGTGCGGCGCTGCGAGAGTTGGGGGTAGAAGTCAACACCAGTCGCATTCCGGATATTAAGTCGTGTGGAATGGATGATAAGTGAGCCTTATTTAGATTACGCCGCGACTACACCGCTGGATCCGCGTGTGCAGGCGGTAATGAGCGAGTGCGCACTGTCTTTGCAAGGCACAGCGAACCCGTCCAGCACGCACGCGCTGGGTGCGGCGGCCGCTGAACAGGTTGCAGACTCTGCGGAGTCAATCGGGCGGTTGCTGAACGCCGACCCGGCTGGATTAATTTGGACGAGCGGAGCAACCGAAGCTAATAATCTGGCCATTCTTGGGACTGCTTTAGCGTTGCTGAGTCGTGAGCCAGAGCGCAGACGCATTTTGGTACTGGCAACGGACCATTCCGCAGCCATTGAACCGGCCCGGGCGGCAGAAAAGTGGGGGTTTTCGGCGGTAACGCTTCCCGTAGAGCCATCAGGCGCACTGTTGCCAGAAGTGTTGAGCAAGGCTTTAGATACCGATGTCGCGCTGGTTTCTTTGGCATCCGTGAATAATGAAACCGGCGTGATGCAGGATATTAAAACGCTCGCGCCAATGATTCGTGCGGTGGGGGCTCGGTTGCATGTGGATGCGACCCAAGCCGTGGGCCGTATGCCGGTTGATGTCGACGCGGATCAAATTGACCTTTTATCCTTTTCCAGCCACAAGTTTTATGGGCCCAAAGGAATCGGAGGGCTTTACTGTCGCCCCGGGCTGGCATTAGAGCCCTTGCTGTATGGCGGTGGGCAGCAGGCAGGGCGGCGCCCGGGTACATTGCCCCTGCCATTAATTAAAGGCATGGCGGCTGCCTTTTCCTTTGCAGATGGTGAGGTAGAGCGGGATCGGCAACAGGCGTTAAGGTTCAGGTTGA
>JAGXLT010000115.1 GCA_018334525.1 Gammaproteobacteria bacterium | reverse complement strand
CGGTATCGGGATCCTGCTTACGGATGGCATCCCAATCCTTATTACCACCACCCATGGCTTCTACATCGCCATTAATTAGCACCTGAATACGGGCATCACCCGCCATCACAATATCCATGCTGTCTGCGTCAAGACCCGCTTCAGCAAGCAGCATCATAGGGAAGATATGTCCTGAAGTGGAACCCACATCTTTAAGGGCCACCCGGCGATCGCCCAAATCAGCTAAAGACTGAATGTCGCTGTCCGCACGCACCACAAAGCTTGATCCATAATGAGGGCGAACCAGCGAGAAAAGCACATCCATTTCCGCAAGCTGTTGGAACAACACAAACTCAGAAGGACCACCAAAAACCAGATCAACCTCATCAAACTGCAATGCCGTGCCGGCAGCCGTGCGGTTGGATAGCGCATAGAGCTCTAACGGAACACCTGTTAATACTTCGAAAGACTCCGCGAAAGGCGCAAAAGCCTCGGTCAGGTTACCCATACCTTCGATGCCGGTGTCGGCCATTTTCAATGGCGATGGGCAAACATCAGCGGGAGAGGCGAGCGCAGCATTACTGGCAGCAACTGCCATTACTGTTGATACTGCGATCGTTGATAGCTTTTTGAATTTCATGATTGGATAGCCTCAAGGATTCAAAGAATGAATAATGAGGCTAGCGAGTTAAAATGACAGCCGTATGACACATTGAGATCACTAAGTTATTTGATCGGGCCGCGGTTGAGTAGCAGGCGCCTCTCTATGGCGCGTTCTCGCCAAAAAATGCAGAGGCCGGAAGAGATAATGATGAGGATACCGATCAATGCCACGGGATTGGGAAGATCGCCAAACACCCAAAAGCCCAAAGCGGCAGCCGCCACAATTTCTAAATATTGAATTGGCGCAATGATTCCTGCAGGCGCCATCGATAGTGCAAAGCTCATAAATACGTGTGCAACGGTCGCTGCTACACCCACTCCGAGAAGTAGCCAGTAGATCTCATTATTCGGCCAACTCAGCGTGAGCGCGTCAATGCCGAGCCAATGCCCAAGGGCGAGCAGCGGCAACATGAGCAGACTCGCAGCGATCGCGGTGTAGGCCTGTAATGTGACTGGGTGCATGCGTCTTGCCATTGCGCGGGTTAACAGCATATACAGCGCAAACATGACCGCTGTGCCGAGTGGCAGAAACGCAGCAGGGCCTAAAACGGCGAAATTAGGCTGAATAACTAGCATGGCGCCCCCAAGGCCTAACAAACAAAGCGCAAGACGC
This sequence comes from Gammaproteobacteria bacterium, assembly GCA_018334525.1. Taxonomy (GTDB): domain Bacteria; phylum Pseudomonadota; class Gammaproteobacteria; order Nitrococcales; family Nitrococcaceae; genus Spiribacter. The sequence continues at coordinate 3,159 of JAGXLT010000115.1, read as the reverse complement.
TGCCAGCCCACCGGTTCATGCAAAAATAATGCACCCAACAGAATCAGAATAAAGGGCTCGACAAAGAAAATAGCAACGGCATCGGCAAGTGGCATGACAGCCAGTGCTGCCACAAAAAATCCGGTTGCCGTCAGAATGAGGGTGGCGCGGGCAAATTGCAGCAGTATCTCTTGGCGCAGCGGGCGATGCAGCCAGCCATTAATAGCACTTAGCGGTAGTAACAAAGCCCCCTGCACAATAAAACGGGCGGCGACAACTTGCGCAACCACAACATGGGTGGCACTGAGCTTTGAAAATGTATCAATCAACGGGGCGGTGACTGTAAAGCCGACCATCATTAAAATGCCGAGCGATATGCGATCTGGGCGCATGATGATCTCCCCCTGTTAGAATGTTGAGTGTATCTTTTCTTGAGCCGTTGCGGGGTCTTTTGGATTGAGTAAACAAAAAGGCTGGCGTACCCATCCTCTGGCACCACAATGGTGGCCTACTTGGGTGGGTTTTGGCTTATTGCGGGGCTTGGTTTTCTTGCTGCCAATGCGGTGGCTTTGTGGATTCGGTGCGGGGCTTGGACGTTTGGCCGGAAGGCTTTTGCCATCTCGCCTGGCCATTGTCAGAGTTAATCTTCGCCTCTGCTTTCCTGAACTCAGCGATTCAGAACGAGAGGCTTTGGCGCAAGCGCATTTTGCGGCAGTGGGGCGTGGCGCGATGGAGGCTGCTGAAGCCTGGTGGGGGAGCGATGCCGAGCTGGCTCGGCAGACTCGTCTGGAAGGGTTGGCGCATTTGGATGCTGCTCGCGCAAAGGGCAAGGGCGTTATTCTGTTGCTGGCGCATTTCACTACGTTGGAAATGTGCGGCTGGGTTCTATCCCGGCACATTCCTGATCTTGATGTGGTTTATAAGCCCACGCACAACACGGTTGTTGAACGGTTGATGTCGAGAATGCGGCGAGCGAATCTGGGCGGGTTGATCGCGAGTAGTGATTTTCGAGGCATTGTGCGGGCCCTGCGGGCTCAGCGCATCCTTTGGTACGTCCCGGATCAGGATTTTGGACGTCGTCGCACTGTATTTGCGCCTTTTATGGGGGTGCCGGCAGCCACTTTGAATATGACTTCCCGACTGGCAGAGCGGACTGGTGCCGCAGTCCTTCCGGTGCAGTCTTTGCGTTTGCCGGATGGTACCTGGGAGGTGCGGATAGAGCCGGCGCTTTCAGGCTTTCCATCGGGCGATGATGTTGCAGATGCGACGAAGGTGAATGCAGTGATAGAGCGGCATGTCAGAGCCGCGCCAGAGCAGTATTTCTGGGTGCATCGGCGCTTTAAAACAAGACCTGATCCGACAGAGCCTTCTCCTTATCAGGCGTTATAATACTCCGCAAGGTACTTCTCCCCTTCGTCACAAAACAGCGTCACGATCGTTTTTAATGCCGGGTTATTCTCGCGAACCCGTCGTGCAGCCACTAAGTGGGCCCCTGAGCTGGGCCCGACCAACAGTCCGTGTTCGTTTGCCAGTCGGCGCATTTCCTCAATAGCGGTGCTGCTGGCCACGCTGATTAACCCATCTACCTCACTGCGGTGATTCCGAATAATTTCCGGGACAAAACCATCGGCAATGCCTTCGATTTGATGATGGCCGACCTCCGAGCAGGCGATAGTGCAGGATTCTTCCGGTTCAAGGCCGATAACCTGACAATCGGGATTACGTGCGCGCAACGCCTGACCCAGCCCGATTAACGTACCACCTGTGCCGATACCGCAGACCAATGCATCCGGGCGGGCTTCTGCGGGTAGCTGCCGGAGTAGTTCGTCACCCAGCCAGCGTCGATTCTCTTCAACATTCCATTCATTAGCGAATTGCCGGGGGCAGAAGTATCCGGGCTTACGCCCGTAATCCTCCGCAATAGCCAATGCCTCGTTAACATGAAAATCGCCGGTTAGAATAACCTCAGCGCCATGCGCCTTAGAGATGGCAACCCGAGCGGAGCTCATGCCGTTAGGCATGACCACCTGCATCCTGTAACCCTTCACTGCCGCCACCATGGCCAACGCGTTGCCGGTATTACCGCTAGATGCCTCAATGATCGTATCGCCGGGCTTGAGCAGCCCTTCGCGTTCAGCCCGCGCAATAATGTAATGCGCAATACGCGCTTTAATGGATCCGGATGGATTGAGAAACTCGCATTTACAGTAGATTCCATCTACCTCGACCAGTGGCGTATTGCCAATGGCATCCAGAATATTGTGGGTGACCGCGCTGCGTGTTTGCGGGATGACTTCTGCCGCCAAGGTTGCCATTTGCCTACCCCTTATCGGATACGAATAGCTCCAGCATTGAGCGGAGGCATCAAAGGAGTCAACGTGTGATTAAGCCGCCGGTCGTTTTGGTGATACCGGATGCCGCAATCAGGCTATATCGAGCGCTGATTGACTCGTGCGGACACCTCGGCCGCTGTTTCGATACGCTCAGAGTAGCGATCGACAAGCTCATCGCGAATATCACGCGTTAAAAGCGTAAATTTCATGAGCTCTTCCATCACATCCACAATGCGCTGATAGTACGGGGAGGGTTTCATTCGACCCGCATCGTCAAATTCAAGATAGGCTTTGGCAACGGAAGACTGATTAGGAATCGTAATCAGACGCATCCAGCGGCCAAGAATGCGAAGTTGGTTAACGGCGTTGAAACTCTGTGACCCGCCACAAACCTGCATCACCGCCAGCGTTTTCCCCTGAGTGGGTCTGACGCCGCCCATATTCAGCGGTATCCAGTCGATTTGCGCTTTCATGATGCCGGTCATTGCGCCATGACGCTCAGGGGTAGACCAGACAAATCCGTCGCACCACGTTGCCAGATCACGTAGCTCTGCCACTTTTGGGTGCGTGGCATCAGCGGCATCGGGCAAAGGTAGCCCGGCAGGATTGTAAAGGCGTGTGGTTGCCCCTAGGTACTCTAGTATGCGCGCGGCTTCTTCAGCAGCTAGCCGACTGTAAGAGCGTTCACGCAGCGAGCCGCAGAGTAGCAATATCTTTGCTGGCTTAGCCGAGGGCATTGGCGATAGTTGCGTTGTATCGAGTAGCGGCAGTGAATCTTGCATCAATTTCGCTCCAGGCCAACCCAAAGGGCGATAGCATAAAACATACTGAACCATAAATCTTTTGG
>JAGXLT010000114.1 GCA_018334525.1 Gammaproteobacteria bacterium | reverse complement strand
ACGCAGGAAAAGTTTTCCACAAAACCTGTGGATAAGATTGTGGATTAATTCGCGCGACGGGTTGACGAACCCTTATATCACGCGGCCTTACGTCAAATTGTGCGATAATTGGTCAATTTAAAAATAGTCATATTTAACAATAGTTTACGAGCTTTTAATGAGACTTCTAGTCGTAACAATCGGCTAAGTCTGCTACCGCTCGTCGCTTAGAAATGAAGTTCCCTTAATTGGCCATTACTTGTGTACAACGCCGTGCCAAAGCCCGGCAGCTGGTGTAGTCTTGCACGCTGTAATCATTAGGAGATATTCGGCATGCGTCACGCTGTTATGCTCGAGCAGGATACTCTTGCTTCCGACGATTTGGATCTGTCAGCTTTAGTGGCTTCGGCTGACCAATATACGGCTTTCGGTTCCACAGAGGCCTCGCAAATGGCCGAGCGTATCGGGGATGCGGATTGCGTCATTGTTAATAAATTGCCCATCTCGGCAGAGTTGTTGCAGGAACTACCGAATCTGAAACTGATTTGTGTTGTGGCTACGGGTGTTAATAACATCGACGTAAACGCGGCCAAAGCCAAAAACGTCTGCATTGTTAATTGTCGTGCGTATGGTACCGAGGCTGTCAGTCAGCATGTGCTCAGTCTGATGTTGGCATTGAGTACTCAGTTGTTGTCATATGCAAACTCAGTAAGCGCCGGGCGCTGGCAGTCGGCGCAGCATTTTTGCTTCCTCGATTACCCGATCGTTGAGCTTGCAGGTAAAACACTCTTAATTGTGGGCCATGGTGAGCTGGGCAGTGCGGTAGGGCGGTTAGCCGCTGCGTTTGGTATGAACGTTGAAATTGCTGAAAGACCCGATGCAAAAGAGACAAGACCTGGCCGAGTTTCCTTCGCGACAGCAATTGAGCAGGCAGACATCGTGACATTGCATTGCCCGCTAACGCCTAGTACGGAAAACCTGATTAATCGCGACGTGCTAGCACGTATGAAGCGTTCGGCGTTCATTATTAATACCGCAAGGGGGGGCATTATTAATGAGCAGGACCTTGCCGATGCATTACGCGCGGGAGAAATCGCCGGGGCTGGAATCGACGTACTCAGTAAGGAGCCACCGAGTAATGGAAACCCGCTGCTTGCCGCTGACATACCCAATTTAATTGTGACACCGCATACGGCCTGGGGCAGTCAGCCAGCGCGGCAGCGCATTGTAGACCAGACAGTTGAAAATATTGAGGCCTGGAAAGCGGGCCAACCCATTCGACAGGTGATTTAGATTGAATACACATAATAATGAACAACTGATCACGGTAATTACCGGTGGTGGCAGCGGTATCGGGCAGGCACTGGCCCGCCGTTTGGCTGCACATGGTCATCAAGTGGTCATTATCGGTCGACGAGCCGCTGCCTTAGAGGAGACGCAGGGTGAGCAGCCGTCGATTGAAACCTGCGTTGCCGATATCAGCACTGCCGAGGGTCGCGGTCACATTGTTACAGCACTCAACGGCCGACCAATTCGCTGGTTAGTGCACAACGCCGGTGTTTTAGAGCCCGTCGGGCCACTTTTGGATCAAAACATCGAGGCCATACGCAACACCTGGGCGATTAATGTAGAGGCCCCAATCGGTTTGAGCGCTGCGTTAATTGATCAAATGCCCGGTGGCAGCAGAATTCTGCATGTTTCATCCGGCGCAGCGCATACCGCTTATCCGGGCTGGGGGGCTTATTGCATGAGTAAGGCGGCTTTGCATATGGCTTATGAGATTTTACGTCAGGAGCTTGCTGACCGTGAAATTGCGGTAGGCAGTCTGCGCCCGGGTGTGGTGGATACTCCAATGCAGGCGCTCATCAGAAGCCAGAGCGAAGCGGACTTCCCGGCAGTAGAACAGTTTCAGGCCCTGAAGACGTCAGGGAGCTTGGCAACACCAACACAGGTGGGTGCGTTCATGCATAACGTATTAAAGAACACGGATGCAGCACTGTTTAGTGCGCAGGAGTGGGATATTCGAAATGCCCCTCAAGATTATTTAACATAATATATATTATGCGCATTGAAGATAACCACCTTATCCGTCGAGTCACCATCGGCGATACCGAAATAACCCTTTTGGGTACCGCCCATGTCTCTCATCAAAGCGTTGCAGATGTTGAACATGAGATTCTCAACGGCAACCATGATGTGATTGCCGTTGAGCTCTGCACCTCGCGTCATCGCAGTCTGACGGATCCGGCTTCGCTGGAGCAGCTGGATCTCTTTCAGGTGATTCGTAATGGAAAAGCCGGCATGGTGATGGCAAGCCTTGCGCTGGGCGCCTACCAACAACGCCTCGCCGATCAATTCGATATAAAGCCTGGCGCTGAGCTTGAGGCTGCCGCTTCTGGCGCCCGTCGCTCCGGTAAGCCGTTATGGTTGGTCGATCGTGACATTGGCGTCACCTTAAAGCGTGTTTATCGCTCCATTCCCTGGTGGCAACGTCCAACGGTTATCACCGGCCTGCTTTTAGGGCTGATATCCCGGCAGGAGATCAAGGCGGATGAAATTGAGCGCTTAAAGCAGGGTGACATGCTTGAAGCCACATTTCGAGAATTTGCCGCCCAGTCCCCTGCTTTGCACGAGCCCTTAATTGGTGAGCGTGACCGGTTTATGGCAGCGCGTTTATTAGAAGAGCTGAAGCAATCCCCTGAGCGGCCCAACCGCGTATTGGTTGTGATGGGCGCCGGGCATTTAGGTGGCGTTGAGCAGGCGCTATCAGACCATGCCGATTTCACTGCCCGGCAGGCCAGAGAGGCTCGTCAACAGCTAGAGGTTATTCCGCCTCCTGCGCGTTGGCCAAAGGTACTTCCGTGGATTTTAGTGGCAGTGATTCTGGCCGGGTTTGCCATCGGTTTTAGCCGTGGCCCTGAGTTGGGAATGCGGCTTATCGTAGAATGGATCGTGATTAACGGCTCGTTATGTGCGCTGGGCTCAGCGCTCGCCAGAGCACATCCGGTCACGATTGTAGGTAGTTTTTTTGCCGCGCCTTTAACTTCGCTAAACCCCACCATTGGGGCTGGGTTAGTATCGGCTCTCATTGAGCTGGGCATGCGGCGGCCACGGGTTGGAGATTTCCGCGGCCTGCGAGATGCGGTAAAGCAATGGCGTGGCTGGTGGCATAATCGAGTATCCCGAACGCTGCTTGTATTCTTATTTGCAGCAACCGGCTCAATGGCAGGCACTTATATTGCCGGCTTTCGAATCCTCGACGCGCTTACGTAACCAAGCCCGCGCGCTGTGCTGCGCGTGGAAAGCACCGAAAAAAGTTTTCAGCTGTTTTTTCCGTCATAACTTCTGAATCCACACGCTGCAGATCGGCTAGGCACTTCAACACCTCAAAAACCCACTGTGGGCGGTTTTCCTGACCCCGATGAGGCACTGGCGCAAGGTATGGGCTATCGGTTTCTACCAGTAATCGATCGATTGGCAGTTTGGCAGCCGTGCGCCGAAGTGACTCAGCATTACGAAAAGTTAAAATACCGGAAAGCGATAAAAAAAATCCTAAATCCAATAGCTTATGGGCTGTTTTTAAGTCTTCAACAAAGCAATGAATTACGCCGCCCACGGCGTCGGCAGCATTTCCCTGCAGTACTCGAACCGTATCCGCAGGCGCTAAGCGACTATGCACAATAATGGGTAACCCCGCGACTCGCGCTGCTTCTATATGGCGGCTAAAGCGCTCTTCCTGCCAGGTATAGTCGCCCTCCCCTGCGCCATAATCCAATCCGGTTTCACCAATAGCAACAATCTCCGGGCGCTGCGCATAGTCTACGAGCTCTTCAATAGTCGGCTCAGGCCCTTTCCCGCACGGATGCAAGCCTGCAGAGGCAAAGACCTCAGGGTGTCGTGCTGAGAATTCGCAAAGTCGCGCGTGCTCGCCGGGATTAACCGCCACGTTTAGAAAATAGCTCACACCATTTGCCTTCGCGTCGGCAAGTGCGCTGTCAGCGCTCTCCACGTCTTCCAGGAGATGAAAATGACAATGCGAATCAATCAGCATGAGACGACTCCGTCCACAGTAAAAAGCAGGCCTCAATTGAGAGCTCTTTGCTTAAAGGCTGCTTAGCGGCCATACGTAACTCGGTCAGTCGATCCATTAGCGTATGCAGCTGCGTTGCGGAAAGGCGTTTAGCCATATTCTGTAGTGCCTCGGCGGGCAGGCCGTCAGGCGGTGTGCTGATCTGCGCCCGTCGCAAATCACTGACTAAACGTTGCATTAACTGCGCCGTCTTTAAAGCACCCCATTCTCGCCACTCCTCTGCAATACCCACTGCACTGCCGTTTCCTTGTACCAATCCCGAAATAGCAGCGCCAAGTTCGAGGTATTTCGCATCCCCTTCTCCATTGGCGATGCTCAGGGCCTGTAGCGGCGCACCAGCCGCTAAATGCAGT
>JAGXLT010000113.1 GCA_018334525.1 Gammaproteobacteria bacterium | reverse complement strand
GAGAGCGAGTAGTTGTAACGGGTATGGGCATCGTCTCACCGGTTGGCAATACGATTGATCAGGCGTGGCAGACTATCGTTGCCGGTAACAGTGGCATCGGTCCAATTACACGGTTTGATGTCGAGGCTTTTCCTGTTCGCTTTGGTGGAGAAGTTCGCAACTTTGACATCGAGCAATACATCACCCGCAAAGACGCCCGAAAAATGGATCCGTTTATCCATTATGGTATTGCAGCCGCGATGGATGCAGTCAGTGACGCAGGTCTCGAAATTAATGAAGCGAATGCCGAGCGGGTCGGAGTTTCTGTTGGCTCCGGTATTGGTGGTATTTTCTCCATTGAAGAGGGCCATAAAAGCTATCTGGATGGCGGGCCACGTAAAATCTCTCCATTCTTTATCCCGAGTGCCATTATCAACATGGTCTCCGGCAACCTGTCGATTCTATTAGGCGCCAAAGGGCCTAATCTGGCGACGGTGACGGCCTGCACAACAGCCACCCATAATATCGGCTTGAGCGCGCGGCTGATCGCGTATGGCGATGCAGATGTGATGATTGCCGGTGGCGCTGAATTCGGCACAACACCCACCGGGCTTGGGGGCTTTGCCGCGGCACGTGCGCTCTCTACCCGTAATGATGATCCACAGGGTGCCAGCCGGCCATGGGATCAGGGCCGAGATGGTTTTGTGCTTTCGGATGGCGCCGGTGTGCTCGTTTTAGAAGAATATGAGCATGCAAAACAGCGTGGGGCAGTTATCTATGCTGAGCTCGCCGGGTTTGGTATGAGCGGTGATGCACACCATATGACGCTACCATCAGACACGGGAGACGGCGCGGGTCGCTGTATGACACAGGCCCTGAATGATGCGGGCCTGAATCCCGAAGACATTGACTACGTTAACGCGCATGGTACGTCGACCAAAGCGGGAGACGGCGCTGAGCTGCAAGCCGTCAAATGGAGCTTTGGGGATCATGCCTACAACCTGGCTATCAGCTCAACAAAGTCGATGACGGGCCATTTGCTTGGTGCTGCGGGTGGGATTGAAGCGATATTTACGATCCTCGCAATGCGAGATAGTGTTCTGCCACCCACAATAAATCTTGAGCAACCCGACGAGGATATTGATCTGGATCTGGTGCCCAAAGCGGCCCGTAATCAGCCAATAAAAGCAGCGCTGTCTAACTCGTTTGGTTTTGGCGGCACGAATGGCACAGTTATCTTCTCCCGCCTGTCTGATTGACGGGCAACCTCAATACCTCCTGGAGGTCAACGATCGCGGGTTAGCCTACGGCGATGGCGTATTTGAAACCATTGCGATTGTGAATTATGCGCCGGCGCTATGGCAGGCCCATATGGATCGTCTTAGCGCTGGTTGTCGGCAATTAGGCTTTTCAGCACCGGCACAAAGTGACTTTGAGCAGGATCTTGCCGTGCTCGAACTTCCCGAGACAGGTGTTTTGAAGCTGATCGTGACACGAGGTACCGGCGGCCGTGGGTACGCACCGCCGGAGGTGGCAACACCTCGTCGAATCCTGCAGATCCAACCGTCAAGGCCGGCGCTGGAGGGAGTCGGCTCCGGGATTGCCGTGCGCTGGTGTAAGACGCGCCTTGCGCCACAACCCGCCCTGGCCGGCATTAAACATCTCAACCGCCTGGAGCAGGTGCTGGCGCGACAGGAGTGTCAGCAGGATGGTACCGCCGAGGGCCTGATGTGTGATGTAAACGGTGACCTGGTCGAGGCGACAGCCGGAAATCTGATTGTTGAACAGGGTGGAGAGTGGATATTTCCGATGGGTGCTGACTGCGGGGTGAGCGGTGTAATGCAGTCCTATCTTGAAAGGTTAGCCAAACAATGGAACATCACCGTCAACCACCGGGTATTAAACCCCCAGGAGATTGACGCCAAAACCGCAATCTATATCTGCAACAGCCTGATCGGCGCGGTGCCTGTTCGCGCTATCGGCAACCAACAGTTGGCAATATCCCGGCATTTTGAACGTATTCGAGCCCATTTGATCGCTCACGAGCTTATCGCGGCATGAAATACCGACTAATCCTGATCGGGCTCATGCTTGCCGGGTTGTTACTCGGTGCGATCAGCGCAGCATGGCTGACCTACGAGCGTGTTGAGTCCCAACCCCTGCTATCAGCTGAAGACGCGCCTGTTGTGCTAGAGATCCCGGCAGGCACGGGCGTTGCCGGTATCATCGATAAAATGGTGGCTACCGGGTTGGATGTGCAGCCTACGCTGCTGCGCGTATATTTGCGCCTGCGCGGGGTCGATCAGCGCCTGCAAGCCGGGGAATATGCGGTTCAGCCCGGCGAAACCGCCGGTGTACTGATTGCTCGCATGGTAGCTGGCAGTGTGATTCAGCACCGCATCACCATTGTGGAGGGGTGGCGTTTTGAAGAATTAATGGCGGCTTTACATGCACACCCCGCAGTGAAGACTGAGCTGCCGGAAGATACGGCGCCTGAGGTTGTTATGGCGGCCCTCGGGCGACCGGAGATCAACGCGGAAGGGCGGTTTTTGCCGGAGACTTATTTGTTTGTTGGAGGTACCAGCGAGCTTACGATTTTAAAACGGGCCCTGAACGCGCTTGAGGCAGAGCTGGCATCAGCCTGGGAAAACCGGGCATCTGACATCCCACTGCGTAGCGCAGAGGAAGCATTAGTGCTTGCCTCGATTATTGAAAAAGAGACTGCGCTTCCCGAGGAGAGACGCGCAATTGCCGGTGTATTCACACGCCGCCTGCAACAGGGTATGCGGCTGCAAACTGATCCCACCGTGATCTATGGCATGGGTGAGGCCTACACGGGTCGGCTTCGACGCAAGGACCTGACGACCGACACCCCATGGAATACGTATACCCGGCATGGTTTACCGCCGACACCAATCGCCTTACCGGGCGCAGCGTCTATTCGTGCCGCGGTGAATCCAGCGGAAGGTGATACGCTGTATTTCGTTGCTCGCGGGGACGGCAGCCATGTCTTTTCGGTGACTTATGAGCAGCATAACGCCGCGATACGTCGATATATATTAGGCGAGGATGATGAATGACGATGCGTAACCGGTTTGTCACCGTAGAAGGGGTAGAAGGCGCGGGAAAGACCTCTGCTGTTGCCGCTATCGTTGAGTGGATAAAAACCACACACGGCGCCCAGGTTGTTTCAACGCGCGAACCCGGCGGCACTGCACTCGGTGAAGATCTACGTTCGATATTGCTTAATCATCGCGCAGAGGGCATGTCCAGCGATGCGGAATTGCTTTTAATGTTCGCAGCACGGGCTGAGCATCTGCAACGCGTCATTAAACCGGCTTTAGTGGCCGGGCACTGGGTGGTATGCGATCGATTTACCGACGCAAGCTTTGCCTATCAGGGTGGTGGACGGGGCCTCGATCTACAGCGAATCGACGCACTCGCCCAGTGGACGCACCCGGATCTGGCGCCCGGGCTGACGCTCTGGTTGGACGTTCCGGTCGCAATCGGCCTTGCCCGGGCTGCAGGGCGGAGTGCACCGGATCGTTTTGAAAGCGAAAAACAGACCTTTTTCGATGCGGTCCGCAACACGTATGCACAACGTCAAGCGGCTGAGCCTGCGCGAATTAAACGGATTGATGCTGAAGTATCCATCACCGAAGTACAGTCCCAGATCACACAAGTGCTGACCGAGGCTTATTAAGGTGGAAACGCCCATGCCAGATAGCCGGTCATTCCCCTGGCACCAGGCTGCATGGCAGCGTTTTAATCAGCAACTCGCGCTTAATCACACGCCGCATGCCACTTTGATATCAGGTCCTGCCGGTGTCGGTAAGCAGCGTTTTGCTGAATCGATGGCGGCCCGATTACTTTGCGAAGCGCCGTTACCTGATGCAGCGCATGCCTGCGGTGAATGCCGTGGATGCCGACTTCGGCTTGCGGGCAGTCATCCTGACTTAAAGGTCATCCAGCCCGAGGAGGACGGTAGCGGCATCATAAAAATCGATGAAGTACGCCAGCTTACCGAGTTCACTCAGCTATCCAGCCAGTATGGCGGCTTGCGCGTCGGTTTGCTGATGCCGGCTGAAGCAATGAATCGGCAAACCGCCAATGCATTGCTCAAAACACTGGAGGAGCCGCCCGCGCAAGTGGTCTTAATTCTGGTCAGCCATTCAATTGAGCAGCTACCCGCCACCATACGCAGTCGCTGTCAGATCCTTCCGATTCATTGCCCTAGCACCGTAGAGGCCACTGAGTGGCTGAAAACCCAAGGTGTTAGCGAACCCGCCGCGGCACTGCATTTAGCGGCTGGTGCGCCGCTACAGGCCCTGAGCATCGCCAATGGAGAAGGGGATGCGAAATACCTCGAACTTGGCGCTGCTATTTCGGGATTGGTACAAGGAAACGGCAGTGCAGTGGGCATTGCAGAGGAGTGGCGAGAATGGGGTGCTTTAAGGACGGTGCAGTTA
>JAGXLT010000112.1 GCA_018334525.1 Gammaproteobacteria bacterium | reverse complement strand
GTTACCAATGGCGCGTTTGTCAGGATCCATGTAATCGACTGAGAACTGTTTATTCTCAACGACTTCCATACGCGCTCGTAAGGCATCAATGCGCGGGTCAGCTGCCACCGCATCTTCATAATCGGCAGCTGTCAGGCGACCAAAAATCAGGGGTACGGCCACCATATACTGAATACAGTGATCCCGATCGGCCGGGTTATTCAGCGCACCGGTTTTATCGATAATCCGTACGCCGGCTTCCTGCGTTTCGATCACAATCCGATCAATCTCATCGATCCGATTGGCAACCTGCGGATGCAGCGTCATGGCGGCTTCTGCGGCTGTTTGCGCATGAAACTCGGCCGGGAAACTGATCTTAAAGAGAATATTTTCCATCACGTAACTGCCGAACGGCTGCGCAAGGGTAACCTCTTTACCGCCAAAATTCACATCCTGGAAACCCCAGGTTGGCGCAGATAAGGCTGCCGGATAACCGATCTCACCGGTTTGAGCGATCAGTGCAAGGCGCAAACCACGCGCTGATGCATCACCCGCAGCCCAGCTCTTACGCGGGCCTGCCTGCGGCGCGTGCCGGTAAGCGCGCAATGAGCTGCCATCTACCAGCGCATGGCTGGCTACCGTCATGACATCCTCATGGCTGCCACCCAGCATACCCATGCTCACGCAGGCAGAGGCCAGGCGAACCAGCAACACATGATCCAGACCCACACGGTTAAAGCTGTTTTCAAGCGCAATCACGCCTTGAATTTCATGCGCGCGAATCATGGCAGTGAGCACATCGCGCATGGTCGGCGGCTCACGTCCCTCAGCTACCGCCGTTCGCGCCTGATAATCCGCCAGCGCTAAAATCGCGCCCAAATTATCGGAAGGGTGCCCCCATTCCGCGGCTAACCAGGTGTCGTTAAAATCAAGCCAGCGCACCATCGCGCCGATATTAAAGGCTGCCTGTACCGGGTCGAGCTGATGGGGCGTGCCAGGCACACGGGCACCGCCAGCCATTTCAGCACCGGGAACAACCGGGCCAAGGAGTTTTGTGCAGGCAGGATACTCCAGGGCGAGCATGCCGCAGGCCAGGGTATCCATTAGACAATACCTGGCGGTGGAATAGGCTTCCTCTGACTGTATCGAAGGCCCGGTGACATAATCTGCCAGCTCTCGTAATAATTGATCCGGCTCCGGACGCTCAGCGCTGCGCACTTTAACTTCGGTCATTTCCTTATCCCCTCTGTTCAATCGGTTGCCAGGCTTTCAATTCAGGCCCGGTGTAATCAGCGCTCGGCCGGATAATGCGGTTATTTGCCCGCTGCTCTTTAATATGGGCTGCCCAACCGGTCAGCCGTGACATCACAAAAATCGGTGTAAACAACGGGGTGGGAATCCCCATAAAGTGATACGCACTGGCATGAAAGAAATCCGCATTCGGAAACAGACCCTTTTCACGCTGCATGACCGCTTCGACGCGTTCGGATACCGGATAAAGCCGGGTATCACCCACCTGCTCAGCAAGCTGGCGTGACCATTCCTTAATAATCGCATTACGCGGATCACTCTTTCGGTAAATGGCATGGCCAAATCCCATAATCTTATCTTTGCGCTCCAGCATGCCCATCAGCGCCGCTTCAGCCTCATCAGGCGTCTGCCAGTTCTCAATCATCGCCATCGCGGCTTCATTGGCACCCCCATGCAACGGCCCGCGCAGCGTACCGATTGCACCCGTAATACAGGAGTGCAGATCAGATAACGTGGAAGCGCAGGTTCTTGCGGTGAAGGTAGAGGCATTAAACTCATGCTCAGCATAAAGAATTAATGAGGCATGCATGACTTTGACATGCAGATCCGACGGCTTTTTGCCATGCAGAAGCTTCAAAAAATGCCCACCAATGCTGTCTTCGTCGCTATCGGTATCAATCCGCTCACCATGATGGCTGTAGCGATACCAGTAAGTAATGATGCCCGGAAAAGCCGAAAGCAGCCGATCAATATGCTGATCCTGCTCAGAGAAATCCTGCTCCGTTTCCAGATTACCCAGCATAGAGCAGCCCGTGCGCATCACATCCATCGGGTGTGCATCAGCAGGAATACGCTCTAAGACGTCACGCAATGCTTGCGGCAAATGACGAAGCTTCTGAAGACGGCTGCGATAGCTCGCAAGCTCCGCTGCGGTGGGCAATTGCCCGTGCAGCAACAGATAGGCCACCTCTTCAAACTCGGCGTTCGCTGCTAAATCATGAATGTCATAACCGCAATACGTCAGGCCTGTGCCTTCCTGGCCGACCGTGCAAAGTGCCGTTTCGCCGGCTGTTATCCCTCTCAATCCTGCAGTATTTTCAGTCATCTTCAGTTCGCCTTATGAATCGCCCGTTTATTCACTGCCAACGCGGCTTCATGCACCGCCTCAGACAGCGTGGGATGGGCGTGAATGGTTCGCGCCAAATCCTCAGCGCTCGCTTCATATTCCATTGCCAGCGTTGCCTCGGCAATCAACTCGCTGGTTTGTGGACCCACCATATGCACACCCAAAATCCGATCGGTTTCGGCATGCGCTAAAATTTTCACCATACCGTCTGCGCGATCCATGGCGCGGGCGCGGCCTGTAGCGGCGAACCCGAAGGTACCGCTTCGGTACGGCGTGCCGGCGGCTTTCAGCTGGTTTTCCGTGCGTCCTACCCAAGCGATTTCCGGATCGGTATAAATCACCCACGGAATGGTTTCGTAATTCACATGCCCGGCATGCCCGGCGATTCGCTCGGCCACCATCACACCTTCTTCGGATCCCTTATGGGCCAGCATCGGGCCACGAACCACATCACCCACGGCATACACACCGGGAATATTGGTTTCGCAATAATCATCGACATGCACAAATCCGCGCTCATCGGTAAGCAAATTGGCATCTTCAGACGCTAAGCCATCGGTATGCGGACGACGCCCCACCGAAACGATCAGCTTATCAACCTGAATATTCTGCTTACCCTCGGCATCTTCATAATGCACGCTGATCGTCTTACCTTTGCGCGTATCGGTGACACGGCAATTGGTTTTAATCTCAAGCCCCTGCTTTTCAAAAAGTTTGCGCGCCTCACGTGCAACCTGGTGATCAACCAAAGACAGGAAGGTATCCTGTGCCTCAAGCAGCACGACCTTGGAACCCAATCGATTCCAGACACTGCCCATCTCAAGACCAATCACGCCGGCACCAATCACGCCGAGGCGTTTGGGTACTTCCTGAAATTCCTGTGCACCGGCGGAATCGACAATACGATCACCATCAAGCGGCGCCGCGCCAATTTCAATCGGTCGCGAACCCGTTGCAATAATCACATTGTCGGTACTAAAGACCTTAGCCTTGCCCTTATGCGGTGTAAATTCGACCTGCCGGTCTGCCAGAAGCTTGCCATGCCCGGCCAGCCATTCAATTTTATTGGCTTTAAACAACTGCTTAATGCCGCCGGTCAGATCGGCAACCACTTTATCTTTGCGCCGAATCATTTGCGGTACATCCAGCCGTGTGCCATCCACCTTAATGCCGTGCCCGGCTAACTCATGCTGCACCCGATGGTAGTGCTCTGAGGAATCCAGTAATGCCTTGGACGGGATGCAACCCACATTCAGGCAGGTTCCGCCGAGCGACGGTTCACCGTCCTTGCGCACAAACTCATCAATGACCGCCACTTTCATGCCAAGCTGAGCACAGCGGATTGCGCCGACATAACCGGCCGGGCCGGCACCTATTACGATAACGTCGTAGGGATTCGCCATAATGACTCCCGAATTCTGTTGGCTCAGACCGCGAGCAATAAACGCGCCGGGTCTTCGAGCATGTCTTTAATAGTGACTAGAAACTGCACCGCTTCCTTGCCATCGATAATGCGATGGTCATAAGAATGGGCCAGATACATCATCGGGCGCGCCACCACGGTTCCATTTTCAACCATCGGGCGTTCCTGAATTTTATGCATACCTAAAATGCCGCTTTGCGGCGGATTAAGAATCGGCGTAGACAGCAAAGAGCCGAAAATACCGCCGTTGGTGATCGTGAAGGTGCCACCCGTTAATTCAGAAATATCGATCTTGCCGGCTTGTGCGCGCTGACCGAAATCAGCAATGGCCGCTTCAATTTCCGCAAACGATAACTGATCGGCATCTCTAAGCACCGGCACCATCAGCCCCCGCTCGGTCGATACCGCAATACCGATGTCATAGTAGCCGTGATACAGCACATCCGTGCCATCAATCGAGGCATTCACTGCCGGGTAACGCTTAAGCCCTTCCACCGCTGCTTTTACAAAGAACGACATAAAACCGAGCTTAGTGTCATGGCTTTTCAGAAACTGATCTTTGTAGCGGGCACGCAGCTCCATCACCGGCTGCATGTTGACCTCGTTAAAGGTGGTTAACATCGCGGCCGTCTGTTGGGCCTCAACTAAACGCTCGGCAATACGCTGCCGCAGTCGTGTCATCGGCA
>JAGXLT010000111.1 GCA_018334525.1 Gammaproteobacteria bacterium | reverse complement strand
CCGTTGACAAACTGCCGCGTCACATTAAAAGCACCGTTTAAGTTAATGTCGATTAGCGTATGCCACTGATCAGCTGACATTTTGTGAAGGAAAGAATCACGCGTAATGCCAGCCGCATTCACTAACACATCAACCGCGCCAAACCTATCTTGCACCTCGGCCGCCATGGCCTCGCAAGCGTCGTAATCACCCACATCACACCGCACGTAATCGGCATCGATGCCGTCTGCTCGCAGCCCTTCGGCCCAGGCCGCCATATTCTGGCCTTCCGGATCAATACACGTCGTAACCACCCGGCGCCCCTGCCGGCCGAGGTGGCGACAGATTTCCGTACCAATGCCGCCTTCACCACCCGTCACTAATGCTAATCGCTTGGCCATTTTTGCCTCCCTGGTTGTGCGACGCACAATAAATTTTGTTGCGCAGCATCATAGAGAGGGGATGGCGGGGTGTCAAACCACTCGATTATTCGTCTTTTTTCTGATCTTTATCCTCTGCAACCATGCTCTCCATCGTCTTTTGCCAAAGGCTCAGGTTGCGCTCAGTAATCTGCGAAAGGACTTGCATCGGATTGCTGACATCCATAAATTGCCGGGCACGCTCACGCAACTCACGCTGCTGATCGCCCCATAGCTCCATGCTTTTCTCCAGATAACTGGTCAACATTGTTTGCATGTTGCCACCATAAGCACGAATTACCTGCGCCAGCAGCTCGCTGGAGAAAATTGGCTCGCCACCTTCTTCTTCCTCACTAATGATCTGTAGAAGAATAGATCGCGTCAGGTCGCTCCCTGTTTTGGCATCGGTCACCTGAAAATCCACACCATCCACCACCAGCCCTTTAACATCGGCCAGCGTGATGTAGCTGCTAATGGCGGTATCGTACAACCGCCGGTTCGGGTACTTTTTAATCAGTCGCATTTCTGCCATGTCCATAATCCTCCGAACCTAACGTTCTACAGCAAGCGCCACACCCTGACCGCCGCCAATGCACAACGTAGCCAGGCCGCGTTTTACATCCCGACGCTTCATCTCATGCAGCAATGTCACCAGAATACGGGCACCCGAGGCACCAATGGGATGACCGATCGCTATCGCACCACCATTCACATTCACCTTGTCGGTATCCCAACCCAGGCCCTTATTAACCGCCAGTGCCTGTGCAGCGAATGCCTCGTTTGACTCGATCAAATCAAGATCATCCACTGACCAGCCGGCACGCTCTAAACAACGCTGAGTGGCAGGAATGGGGCCAGACCCCATAATATGCGGCTCGACACCCGCATTGGCGTAGGCTTTTACGCGGGCCAACGGCGTTAACCCCAGCGCTTCCGCGCGCTCTGCCGACATCATGACAACCACCGCAGCGCCATCATTAATGCCCGAGGCATTGCCTGCAGTCACGCTGCCTTCCTTATCAAAAGCCGGTCGCATCTTGCTTAAAGACTCAACCGTGGTCCCATGACGCGGGAATTCATCCACATCAAAGATCACCGGGTCGCCTTTTCGCTGCGGAATTTCGATGGGCACAATTTCCTCAGCAAACCGACCGGCTTTTTGTGCGGCTTCGGCCAGCTGCTGGGAGCGAGCTGCAAATGCGTCCTGCTCTTCACGGCTGATGTCATATTCCTTAGCCAGATTCTCGGCGGTCACGCCCATATGGTAGTTATTGAAGACATCCCAAAGGCCATCGAAAATCATGCTGTCTTCCATCTTCCACGGCCCCATGCGCTGGCCCTTGCGTGAGTTGGGCAGCACATGCGGCGCCTGGCTCATCGACTCCTGACCACCGGCCACCACAACGCTGGCATCGCCCAGACTGATGGCCTGAGCCGCCATATGCGTTGCCTTTAGGCCACTTCCACACACCTTATTGATAGTCATCGCGGGGCAGGTCACAGGCAAGCCAGCGCCTAGAGAGGCCTGGCGCGCCGGATTCATGCGCGCACCCGCCGTGAGCACATGACCCAAAATAACCTCATCAACAGTATCGGGTGCCACGCCCGCGCGGCCGAGCACTGCCTTTATCACTTGCGCGCCTATATCCGATGCGGCTATTCCCGCCAGCGTGCCGCCAAACGACCCAACTGCGCTGCGCCCTGCTGCAACAATGACTACCTCATTCATTTTTCTCTCCTTGCTCTACTTCTACGCCTTCATTTGATTTGATCATAACATCGACAAATGCGGCCGCCTTGAATTCAGTTTCAGCAAACTCAGCCGACCATTCCGAGTCGTAAACCAGCCCGCCTCCAGCGCGATAATCGAGCCACCCATCGCGCGCGCTGAGCGTGCGAATGGCAATATTGGTATCCATCGCGCCGTCATAACCCAGGTAACCAATAGCTCCACAATAAACGCCCCGCGGCGCATGCTCCAGTTCTGCGATAATTTCCATCGCCCGAAATTTCGGTGCACCGGTAATTGACCCACCGGGCAGGCAGTCACGTAGCAGATCAGTGGCGTTATGCTCGGGGGCGATCTGTCCGGTGACTACACTGACCATATGATGCACAGTGGCGTAGCTCTCAAGCGCGCATAATTGCGGCACAGAGACACTGCCGATCGCACAAGCACGGCTGATGTCGTTGCGCAGCAAATCAACAATCATGACGTTTTCCGCCCGATCCTTTTCGCTGCTTAAAAGTGCCTGAGCCAAACAG
Source organism: Gammaproteobacteria bacterium (assembly GCA_018334525.1). Taxonomy (GTDB): domain Bacteria; phylum Pseudomonadota; class Gammaproteobacteria; order Nitrococcales; family Nitrococcaceae; genus Spiribacter. The sequence goes on along the minus strand of JAGXLT010000111.1, from coordinate 1,804 downwards.
GCATCTTCTATCGGGTCAGCCGCACGCCGACGGGTACCCTTAATTGGCCGAGTTTCCACCCTTCCGTCTCGAAGCGATAAAAATCGCTCTGGTGATCCGCTTAACACCGGGCCGCCGGGCAGATCGAGATAGGCTGAGAAAGGCCCGCCCGCCAAACCACGAAACTGCGAATACACCCCAAGCGGATCACCTGAAAACTTTCGCCTGAATTGGCGTGCCAAGTTCACCTGATAACAGTCCCCATCGCGCAGGTATTGCTGCACCCGCGCAAACGCTTGGGCGTAGTCATCACATTCAGGGGTTGCCTCGACAGCAGCAGCAACCTGCCAAGCGCCAGGCTGCGCTGTTGTTTTAGTGAACAGGTCGGGGAGTTCAGCAGGCGCGTTGCCATTTAGCGTAGCGGTTTTGGCATGATGATCAATAACCAGCGCCCAGTCATACAGGCCAACGGCCATTTCCGGGCTTTGGCTCAGTAACGGTATTTGCCCCTGCAGCCGCCGACCCAGTTCGTAGCTAAAATAACCAATCGCGCCTCCAAAAAACGGCGCTGGCCCTTGTTGAACTGGCCCAAGGGCCTCAGCTAGCAGCCCGAGCGGATCGTCTGCTGAAGTCCAGATAGCGCCATCTGCGGCCGTACCAAACGTGCGCTGCCCATCAAAAACCAGCAGTAACCGGGGCCCTGCCGTTAGAATACTGTATTGGCTGCCATGCTCGCCATCCAACCACACGGCGTGCGGCATCGCGTCACGTAGGGCGGCAAAGGCCCGTAATGGCTCAATAAAGGCAAGATTTTTTGTTTCGGCCATGCGCACTGCCACAACCGCCTGTTGGAATCTGCAGAGCATGGTAATCTGCCCACTTTAGAAAAGATATCATTGTCTGATCGAGGGGGATCATGGCAAGACATAGCAAGTGGGCAAATATACAGCACCGTAAAAAGGCGCAAGACGCAAAACGCGGCAAAGTATTTACCCGAATGATTCGTGAAATTACCGTTGCGGCCCGTCAGGGCGGTGATGACCCGGCAAGCAACCCTCGCCTGAGGCTGGCGTTTGATCGCGCATTAGCGGTGAACATGCCCAAAGATAAGATCGAAAAAGCCGCCGCGCGTGGGGCAGGCACCGATGAGTCGATTGCCTTTGAGGAAGCGCGCTACGAAGGATACGGGCCCGGTGGCACTGCCATTTTGGTGGATTGCCTGACCGACAACCGTAACCGTACCGTCAGCGAAGTCCGGCATGCTTTTAATAAACATGGTGGCAATTTGGGTACGGATGGCTGCGTGGCATTTTTATTCAACCAATGCGGAGTCATGCTTTTCCCGCCCGGCACTGATGAAGACACCTTAATGGAGGCGGCGCTTGAGGCTGGCGCAGAGGATGTACTGAGCAATGATGACGGTTCGTTTGAGGTCATCACCAGCCCGGAAACCTTTACCGAGGTCAAAGATGCCATGCTGCAGGCCAACTTTGAGCCGGCTGATGCCGAGGTCATGATGCGGCCTGAGACGACGCTGGCGTTAAGTGCCGATGACTCAGAAAAAGCATTAAAATTGCTCGAGCGGCTGGAAGATCTGGATGATGTTCAAAACGTGTATACCAATGCCGATATTCAGGCTGAAGCGTTTGAGGACGCCTAGAGCAGAATGGGGCAAACAACGCGCCATGTTCTGGGTATCGACCCCGGCTCGGTTAAAACGGGTTATGGCGTGATTGCGGTTGGCCAAGGCGAGCCACGTCATGTGGCTAGCGGGGTTATTCAAACCGGTGGTGGCAGCTTTCCAGAAAGACTATTGGTCATTTTT
>JAGXLT010000110.1 GCA_018334525.1 Gammaproteobacteria bacterium | reverse complement strand
AGCTTTATGGATGAGACCGGCATTGAGGTGCGTGTGGTTGCCGTTGGTACTGGTCAGGCTTTAACCATTGGCTGCAATGGTGACGCGGATGCGGTGTTAGTGCATGCCCCCGCTGCTGAACGCAAGTTTGTGTCTGATGGTTGCGGCGTAGATCGCCGTGAAATTATGTATAACGATTTCATTATCATCGGCCCGGCGGATGACCCAGCCGGTGTTGGTAATGTCAGCACAGCAGTTGAGGCATTAGAAAGAATCGCCGATTCGCAAGCGGCATTTGCAAGCCGGGGCGATGATAGCGGAACCCACAAAAAGGAATTGGCATTGTGGGCAGCGGCCGGCATCGAGCCTGAGGGTGCCTGGTACCGCGAGCTTGGCGCGGGCATGGGCGCTGCGCTCAATACCGCGGCGGGCATGAATGCCTACATTCTTGCCGATCGAGGCACTTGGATCAGCTTTGCTAATCGGCAAAATTTAGCCATTCTGCTTGAGGGCGATTCAAGCCTGTTTAACCCGTACGGTAGTGTTTTGGTAAACCCTGAGCGCTATCCGGTTAAGCACGAGTTAGCCAGGGTCTGGCATGACTGGCTTGTAAGCGAATCGGGGCAGCAGGCTATCAGCGAATATCGCCTTGACGGGGAAGTATTATTTATCCCCAATGCAAACTGATCTTTCATGCATTTCGACGCTTAATCGGTTATCATTTGTGGTTTTCCAGCGCCACATTATGATGAGGATAGCCCCATGTTTCCTACTGACATGACTGTTGCCGGGTTCGATGTCGAGCTGGCCGAAGCGGTAGCTAATGAGCGCCGCCGGCAGGAAGCGCATATCGAGCTGATTGCCTCAGAGAACTATGCCAGCCCGCGCGTTTTAGAATTGCAGGGCAGCGTGCTGACTAATAAATACGCGGAAGGTTATCCGGGTAAACGTTATTACGGCGGTTGTGAATTTGTTGATGTGGCAGAGCAACTGGCCATTGATCGGGCAAAAACCCTATTCGGTGCGGCGTACGCGAATGTGCAGCCGCACTCGGGGTCGGGCGCTAACTTAGCGGTATTTATGGCGCTGGCAAAGCCCGGGGATACGCTGCTGGGGCTCAGCCTTGACCATGGCGGGCATCTGACCCATGGCGCTGCGCCCAATTTCTCCGGCAAGCTCTACAACGCCGTGCAGTACGGCGTGACCTCATCGACAGGTGAAATTGACTATGCAGAGGTTGAACGCCTGGCCCTCGAGCATAAGCCCAAAATTATTGTGGCCGGGTTCTCTGCGTATTCACGGGTTATTGATTGGGCGCGGTTCCGGGCGATTGCCGATGCAACCGGTGCCTGGTTAGTGGCTGACATGGCACACGTGGCCGGCCTGGTGGCAGCCGGGGTGTACCCAAGCCCGGTACCGCATGCCGATGTGGTGACAACCACTACGCACAAAAGCCTGCGTGGCCCGCGCGGTGGGTTAATTCTGGCGCGTGAAAACCCGGATGTGACGAAAAAACTGCAATCCCTGATTTTCCCGGGTACCCAGGGTGGTCCTCTGATGCATGTGATTGCGGCTAAGGCGGTGGCCTTTTTAGAGGCACAGGATCCGTCTTTTAAGGCGTATCAGGAACAGGTCATAAAAAATGCGCAGACAATGGCGGCGGCGGTCATGGAGCGCGGCTATCAGGTAGTGTCTGGTGGTACAGATAATCATCTGTTTTTAATGGACTTAATCGATAAAGGGTTAACCGGAAAAGCGGCAGATGCGGCGCTGGAAGATGCGCATATCACCGTAAATAAAAATACCGTGCCGAATGATCCGCAGTCACCCTTTGTGACTTCTGGTTTGCGTATCGGTACCCCGGCCATCACAACACGTGGGTTTAAAGAAGCGGAAAGTGCGGCACTGGGGCACTGGATCTGCGATGTGCTTGACGATATTGAAAATCCGGCGGTGATTGCCGAGGTACGTGATCGGGTCACCGAAGTCTGCGGGCGCTTTCCGGTTTACGAGGCCTTGCAAGGGCAGTAAACGAGATGCGCTGTCCGTTTTGTCAGGCCGACGATACCCGGGTTGTAGACTCGCGTCTGGCGAGTGAGGGCGATCAGGTCCGAAGACGGCGTGAGTGTGCGGCTTGTGGTGAACGCTTCACCACTTACGAGGCAGCAGAGCTTGTGATGCCGCGGGTTGTAAAGCGCGACGGCACGCGCGTTTTATTTGATGACGCCAAGTTGCGCACGGGTATGCTCCGTGCGCTGGAAAAACGCCCCGTTCCAACGGAAGTCGTTGATCAGGCGCTCGGTCGCATTCGGCAGCGGCTTAGAGCGCTTGGCGAAGGTGAAGTTGAAGCCAGTCAACTCGGCGAGTGGGTCATGCAGGAGCTCAGTGAGCTTGATCAGGTGGCCTACGTGCGGTTTGCCTCGGTCTATCGTAGTTTTCAGGATGTCAGCGCCTTTCGCGAAGTGATTGAAGGCCTTGAGCATGGCAAATTGCCCCCAACCACTGAAGATCCGGGGCGGTTGTGAGCGATTTTAGCGCGGAAGATCATGCCTGGATGGCCCGGGCGCTTGCGCTGGCAGCGCAAGGCGTGTGTACCACCGACCCTAATCCACGGGTGGGATGCGTGCTGGTGCGTGACGGGCAAAAGCTCTCAGAAGCCTGGCACCATCGGGCCGGTGAGCCGCATGCCGAAGTACTGGCCATTGCGGCAGCGGGCGTTGATACCACCGGGGCGACAGCCTATGTCAGCCTGGAGCCTTGCAGTCACTATGGACGCACACCGCCGTGTGCCGACGCCCTTATTGAAGCCGGTATTGCGCGAGTCGTGGTGGCGGCAACGGATCCTAATCCGCGGGTTGGCGGGCGCGGCCTTGCACGTCTGCGCGAGGCGGGTGTGGCGGTGGCGTTTGGTTTGTTATCAGAGCAATCCGAGCAGCTGAACCCGGGGTTTTTTCGACGCATGCGGGCTGGACTGCCGTATGTGCGCGCCAAGCTGGCGGCCAGTCTTGATGGCAGAACGGCCATGGCCTCGGGCGAAAGTCGGTGGATTACCGGTGATGCGGCGCGGGCGGATGTACATCGCTTACGTGCGCAAAGTAGCGCCATCGTTACCGGGGTTGATACCGTTTTGGCTGATGATCCGCAACTGACCGTGCGTGATTTTACCGGTGAGTTTCTGCCGCCACGCCGGGTGATTGTTGACTCGCAACTCAGAACACCGCCGGGCGCTACCATGCTGAGTGATCAGCGCGGGATTACGATTATTCATGGCGGCACCATGCCAGGGCGTGAGCAGGCCCTGGTGAATGCTGGGGCAGAGCTCTGGGAGGTGGCGCTGGAGGACAATGGTCACGTTGGTCCGACCGGCGTGTTAGAGGCTCTGGCAGCGGTAGAGACCAACGAGGTGCTACTGGAAGCCGGCGCCAGACTGACGGGCGCCTGGGTGCAGGCCGGGCGGGTTGATGAGTTAGTGATTTATCTGGCCCCTCATTTAATGGGTAGCGAGGGGCTGCCGTTGCTGCAGCTATCCGGACTGGAAAAAATGGCCGATCGCTTGCCACTAAAAATGGTAGACCAGCGCATGGTGGGTGATGATATTCGATTAACGTTGCGCGTTGGCGATCGAGACGAGGGGTAGAGATGTTTACCGGCATTATTCAAACCATGGGTACGCTGCTTGATACGCAGCCAATGGGCGGTGACCGGCGGCTTCGCTTTAAAGCGCCAGAGCTCAACTTAATGGCGGTAAACACGGGCGATAGCATTGCTGTGAACGGCTGCTGTTTAACGGCAATTGAAATCGATGCCGATTCATTTGCCGCCGATGTATCAATTGAATCACTGGAGCGCACCACGCTGGGTACGTTGGTGCCCGGCCAAGGCGTCAATCTGGAAACCTCGCTTACGCTGTCTACGCCGCTGGGCGGGCATCTGGTCAGCGGGCATGTGGATGGGGTTGGTGAAGTGATCAGCCGGGAGTCGGCCGGGCGCTCAGAGCGATGGGTTTTTGCCGTGCCTGCAGAGCTTGCGCACTACATTGCAGTGAAGGGATCCGTGGCTATTGATGGAATCAGCCTGACTGTAAATGAGGTCGACGGCGTGCAATTTGCTGTGAATATTGTGCCGCACACCTCTGCAGTGACGAATTTAGGTCAGCGCCACCCGGGTGATCCGGTCAATATTGAAGTCGATCTGATTGCAAGATACCTCGAGCGCTTGCTCGACCGAGCATAAGAGGCCCGCAGCACTATGGAATTTAATAGTATTGAAGAGATCGTAGCGGACTTCAGCGCCGGGCGGATGGTCTTAATGCTTGATGATGAAGATCGCGAGAATGAAGGCGATCTGATTATGGCCGCCTCAATGGTGCGGCCGGAAGATATCAATTTTATGGCACGCTACGGACGTGGATTAATCTGTTTAACGCTCACGCGCGAGCGTTGTGCACAGCTGCGACTGCCATTGATGGTGAATCAAGCAGAAGATCAGCATGGCACCAATTTCACACTGTCTATTGAAGCTGCC
>JAGXLT010000109.1 GCA_018334525.1 Gammaproteobacteria bacterium | reverse complement strand
TGTCATGTCGAGCAGCGAATCACCGGCCTGATCAGGGTTGATTTCCCTGCGCAAAAGCCCGGTCACATCCACATCGATATGCTCACTCATGGTTCGCATTGTTCTGCTATTTGCCGTGATCTTAATCACCGGAACAATCGGGTTGCCGATGACATTGCCCTGCCCGGTAGGGAAGAAATGAACAGCAAACCCAGCCGCTCCACACAGCGTGACCATTTCAGCGGCGGCTGAGGAAGAATCCATAAACCAGAGACCCTTACCGGTTGGCGCTTCGGCTTTATCAAGCACACCATCCACCAGGCATTCTTTACCAATTTTTTGGATATTACCTAAGGCCTTTTCTTCGATGGTGGTCAGACCGCCTTCGATGTTGCCCTTTGTCGGTTGAGACTCAGACAAATCATTGGTTTTCCACCGATCAATCATGGCGCTGTAGCGATCAAACATCGCTTGAAACTCAGCGCGAATTTCCGGGGTGCGGCAGCGCTCAGCCACCAGATGTTCACCACCAGTCAACTCCGAGGTTTCACCGAATAACAGGGTGTTGCCATTGGCGTAAAGCTTATCAAAGGCGTTACCAACCGTCGGATTCGCGCCACAACCGGAAGTCGTATCAGACTCACCACACTTGGTTGAGATCCACAACTCTGATAGCGGGCAGGGTTCACGTTGTAGCTCGGTTGCATGGTGAACAAATTCTTTGGCCCGACGCGAAGCATTCGCTATTGTGTTGTGATCGCCATTCTGCTCGATCCAAAAACCCTCTACCGGCTTACCGGTGGCCCGAATACCGTCAACCACACGACCGGTCCAACCAGGCTCAATCCCGATAACAATGACAGCAGCCACGTTGGGGTTGCAGCCCGTACCGATCAGCGTACGAAAGTGCAATTCCAAATCTTCACCGAACTGCAGACGGCCATAGGGATGAGGCAGCGCCAGGGTGCCTTTAACGTTATTTGCAACCGCCTCGGCAGCAGCATTAGAGATATCGTCAACCGGCAGCACGATAACGTGATTACGCACGCCAACCCGGCCGTTTTCGCGACGGTACCCAAGGAAAGTCTCTTTATTTAAATCCATCCTCACCACCTCTTGGTTTTCGCGTTGTGCACGTGGAGGTGCTCGCCCTGAGCAATCGGAGCGATTGCACGACCGATGTCGACGCTGTACTTAATGATGGTCTCGCCCTCATCGATATCACGGATGGTGAGCTTGTGACCGATAGGAATGTCGTTTTTAACGGTGAAGTTTATGGTGCGGTCCTGGTCCATGATCCAGCCAACCAGTTCCTGGCCGGCTTTAATACCTTCAACCACCACCACACCAACTGAATCACCTTCGTCATGAACAACGAAATCAGGTGCTTTACTCATGATGTCCTCGCGTAAGTTAGAGTAGAAGATATCTTATATAAGAATTTTTTTCAGCGCAAGCAGGCACCGGTTCGGGCACCCGGCATCGAAAGAATGGCTAGTCTAAAACATTGCGGTAGTGCAAATGCTGCGTGCTACAACGACTGGTTCGAAGTTCTACGGGGCGATTTTCTAAATCAAACGCGATGCGCTGGATCTCGAGCAACGGCGTGCCCGGCGCAAGCTTTAAGTAACGCTCATCACGAGCATTAGAGGCAACGGCTTTAAGGTTTTCCACCGCACTCTGAATAGTAACCTGATACTTTGTCTGGTAGAGCGCATAGAGAGTGTTCGGAAGCTCATGGCCATAGCGCTCAATACCCGGGAAGCGTTCTGCGGGAACGGTTATCCATTCAATAAGCACCGGTGAGTTTTTAACGTACCGGCACCGGTTGATACGAACGACTGGCTCCCCTGCCCCGATACCCAGAAGTTTTGCATCCCGCGCGGGCGCCTTTCTTCGCTCGCACTTAAGTGTGTCAGATGTCGGGATCTGCCTGTCACCATTATCAGAATAAAGATGCCAGAACTGGAACAACGACCGCTCACTGGTGTGTTTGGCCACCTCCGTGCCACGTCCCTGATGGCGAACAACAAGCCGTTCAGCCGCCATGGCATCAACTGCTTTTCGAACAGTCCCCTGGCTTACACCGTAAACTTTAGCCAGCGCCGCTTCGCTCGGTAAGAGCTCGCCCGGCCCCCAGTCGCCGGCGGTAAGACGCTCGACCAACAACCGACGAACCTGCTCGTAAAGGGGCTGAGGGCTTGGCGATTGAATGAGTTGTGGCTGCTTCATACTGGCATCCTGAATAACAGGCCGGATACTTTATCTATATATAAAAAGTATAAATCGAAAATTTAACCATTCATATATAAAATATTTTATAGCGCCAAAATCCCGCGCGAGCTGCCGCCGCAAAACCATTCCCGAATTATATAAAGCATTGCTTAAGATCGTATTGAGTATTTTTTGCTGGCCGTGATGTGGCCATAAAGGTACGTTTCCGCTCAGCCTTTGCAGAAAAACCAGAAAGGAGTAGGTACGATGGCAAGCAGTCAGGGTGGTATTTCGCGTGAACGTCTAGAGGCACCGCCGGGGCCGATATATACCGAAAATGTGCTTCGGCCCAGTTATGACTTTATGCTAGAGCACTACTTCGAGGGCCTGATAGAGACCAATAAAGCCTGGACAGTGATGCTTCAGGAATCCGGCATTATCACAGCCGCCACTGCTAAAGATCTGCTTAACGCTGTCGCAACACTTGCGGCAGCGGGTCGCGGGGGTATGGGCGAGTTCAACCCTAAGTATGAGTATTTCTACTCGACCATGGAGCATTATCTGACCGGTCAGGTCGGCGAGACGATCTCCGGGGAAATCAATATTGGTCGTACCCGCCCTGAACCACTGGCACGCCTTGCGATTCGTGATCGACTAGAAATGCTCCTGAATCTGGGCCTTGATCTGCAAAAAGCGCTTCTCAACGTTGCAGAGCGTGAGCGTGACACCGTCATTCCCATGGGCACGCATATGCAGCATGGGCAAGTCGCTACGGTTGGCCACTATTTGCTGGGCACCATTAATCAACTTCAGCGCGATAGTGCACGCCTGTTAGCTGCCTACAAAACCGTCAATCATTGCACCCTTGGTTGCGGTGCGCTTGCGGGTTCGTCCTACGCGATTGACCGCGAACGCGTGGCTGAACTTCTGGGTTTTGAGGGCCTTATTGATAATACAAATGACTGCGTCGGCGCAGGTGATTATGCCTTAGAGGCCGCCTCGGCTACCGCGAATATGATGATTGGTATCAGTCGCTTATGTCAGGATCTCTACACCTGGCATACCCAGGAGTTCGGCTACCTGGTAATTGGTGATGACTACTCAGGCTCAAGCAGCCTGATGCCGCAAAAAAAGAACCCCTATCCTTTTGAGTACATTCGCACTCAGGCGGCCACCGCTGTTGGTCAGATGTCCGGACTTTTTACGGTTCTCCACAACACCAACTTCCAAGACATTAAAGATGTTGAAGAAGGTCTGCCACCGGGTCTTTTCCAGCAACTCGATGAAAGCTCCCGCTCACTGCGTTTGCTGGCCGGTGTGCTTGAGACGGTAGAGTTTAAACCTGAGACGATGCGTGATCAGGCGGCTCGCCATTTTGCAACGGCCACAGAGCTGGCCTCTGTTATCCACCGGGCCACCGAGCACTCGTATCGGACGGCTCACCGTATTGTTGGCCATTTAGTTTTGTTAGCCATGAAGGCCGGGCTACAAGCCGATCAGGTTGGCATCGAATTGGTACAGCAAGCTGCGCGCGACATTACCGGTGCCGAAATCTCTCTTGATGAGGCCGCCGTTCGCGGGGCTCTGGACCCGGAAGCCTTTGTTCGTGCGCACAACGTACGTGGCGGACCGGCGCCGCAGGCAATGGCGGAAGCCATAGACCGAACCAAAGCGATGCATCAAAACATTTCCGCAGACGTGCAGGCGCTAACGAAGCGGCGCACAGAGGCGGCAACTGCCCTTCAATCCGCGGTGGCCGGATTACGGGGCGAGTAAGAGCGTGCTCGCATGGGAACGCTATAAAGCGATTCATCATGGATTTTTAGTCTGCCTTCTGATTGCGTTGGCCACGACCTTCATCGCTGATCAGTATGGCGGACCAACGCTGCTCTACGCGCTGTTGTTTGGCATGGCATTGCACTTTCTCAGCGATAACGAGAAGTGCCGGCCCGGTATTGAGTTTACCGCTCGAACGATCCTTCGCATCGGCGTCGCCCTCCTCGGCGCACGCATGACGTATGCTCAGGTCGAAGGGCTTGGTATCGGGCCGGTGGTTCTGGTGGTTTTAACTGTCAGCACCGTCATTATCAGCGGCATTGTTATTGCCAGATTGCTGGGTCTGCCACGTGATCTTGGCCTTTTGTCGGGCGGGGCCGTTGCAATCTGTGGCGCATCAGCCGCGTTGGCGCTATCGGCCGTTATGCCACGTCATGAAAATCATGAGCGCAATACAATCTTGACCGTTGTGGGTGTCACCACTCTATCCACGGTTGCGATGGTCACCTATCCCCTGGTCGTCAGCGTGCTTCAATTACCGGACACTCAGGCGGGGTTGTTTCTTGGCGCAACGATCCA
>JAGXLT010000108.1 GCA_018334525.1 Gammaproteobacteria bacterium | reverse complement strand
GGGTGGGATGTGCCAGCACTGGCCGGCTTTAATTTCCGTGGTGGCATTACCGTTATCCCCGAGCTTGCCGCCTTACTGTTTGCCTTAACGCTCTATACCGCCTCTTTTATCGCTGAGATTGTGCGCTCGGGTATTGTTTCGGTGAGTCGTGGTCAAACTGAAGCTGCCTCAGCCCTTGGCCTGCCGCCGCGGCGCGTGCTTCGCCTTGTGGTGGTTCCGCAGGCGCTGCGAGTTATCGTTCCTCCATTGACCAGTCAGTATCTGAACCTGACCAAGAATTCTTCCCTGGCCACGGCCATTGGTTACCCTGACTTGGTCAATGTGTTCATGGGGACCACGCTTAACCAGACCGGTCAGGCTGTTGAAATCGTTGCGATCACGATGGCTGTCTATTTAACAATCAGCCTGTCAATTTCGTTTCTTATGAATATCTACAACCGGGCAGTGGCCCTCAAGGAGCGATAGACACGATGGCCGTGCATCAACCCTTGCCTGATCTCCCACCACCACCCAGCGAACGTGGGGTGTGGGGATGGTTTCGTCAAAATTTGTTCTCAACCTGGTACAACAGCATCGCTTCGTTGGTTGTCGGGTATCTGCTGGTTATCTGGCTCGGTCCGATTATTAACTGGGCGTTTATCAGCGCGGTCTGGACGGGCGAAGGCAGTGATGATTGTCAACCCGGCGCGGCATGCTGGATCTTTATCCAACAACGCCTGGGTTTTTTCCTTTACGGTTTTTATCCGGATGAGTTGCGCTGGCGCCCGAACCTTATTTTCGTGCTCTTCCTCATTACGGTTGTACCGCAATTTTTCCCGCGGGCGCCCGGACGTAAGTGGCTTGCCTTATTTGGTATCACCGGCCTTCCTGTTCTGGCCTTCATCTTCATTAATGGCGGCTACTTTGGAATGGAATCCGTCGCGACCTCGCGCTGGGGCGGGTTAATGCTCACGCTTATTTTAGCGTACGTCGGGATTATCGCGGCATTACCGATTGGCGTATTACTCGCTCTGGGCCGGCGCTCTGAAATGCCCGTCATACGCGGCATCTGCGTCACATTTATTGAATTCTGGCGCGCGGTGCCATTAATTACCATTTTATTTATGGCCTCGGTTATGTTGCCGCTCTTTTTGCCGGACGGGGTAACGTTCGACAAGCTGCTTCGCGCGTTAATTGGCATCACTCTTTTTCAATCCGCCTATATGGCAGAGGTGGTACGCGGTGGCCTGCAAGCGATTCCAAAAGGCCAATATGAAGCAGCCCAGGCCCTTGGGCTGGGATATTGGCGAAGCATGCGATTGGTCATTCTGCCGCAGGCGTTAAAAATCGTTATCCCCGGTATTGCCAACACAGTCATCTCGCTATTTAAAGACACCACGCTTGTACTGATCATCGGCTTATTCGATTTACTGGGCGCGGTTCGCTCAACGTTAAGCGATCCGGCCTGGCGCTCAGTGGCAGCAGAGGGCTACGTGTTCGTGGCCTTATGCTTTTGGATCTTCTGCTTTGGCATGTCGCGATACAGCCAGAATCTTGAGAAAAAACTTGATACAGGGCACAAAACATGAGCAATAACGACCCAATCGTCGCGCCGGTAGAATCTGCCGCTGCCGATGAGGACATCATTATTATTCGGGATCTGAACAAATGGTTCGGGCAGTTTCATGTACTTAAATCGCTCAACCTTAATGTAAAAAAAGGCGAGCGGATCGTTATTTGCGGGCCATCCGGATCGGGCAAATCCACCTTTATTCGGTGCATTAACCATCTTGAAGTCCATCAGCGCGGCGAAATCATTGTCGATGGCGTTTTACTCAATGAAGATCTTAAAAACATTGAGGCGATTCGCCGTGAGGTCGGCATGGTCTTCCAGCACTTCAACCTGTTTCCTCACCTGAGTGTGCTTGAAAACTGCTTACTTGCACCGATATGGGTCAGAAAGACCCCTCGCCAAGAGGCCATTGAAATCGCAATGGAGTACTTGGAGCGCGTAAAGATTCCAGAACAGGCCCATAAGTACCCCGGGCAGCTATCCGGTGGGCAGCAGCAACGCGTTGCCATCGCAAGGTCTTTGTGTATGAAGCCCAAAATCATGCTCTTCGATGAACCAACCTCTGCGCTGGACCCCGAAATGATTAAAGAAGTGCTCGATGTCATGATTGAGTTAGCAGGCAGCGGGATGACCATGCTGTGCGTAACCCATGAAATGGGCTTTGCAAAAACCGTAGCCGACCGAGTCATTTTTATGGACGGTGGTGAATGCGTGGAAGAAGGACCTCCACAGTCGTTTTTCAATAATCCGCAACAACCGCGAACGAGAGAGTTTTTGGATCAGATCCTGCAACATTAGGAGAGAGAATGCGCCATGCCCTGATAGTCGATGCGGATCCTATCGCGCGAAACAGGCTGCTTAACGCGCTCGTTTCACTCCGACCCAGTTTGATCGTGTGTGCCGAGGCCACCTTGGCCGCTGCAAGGAAGCGAATAAAGCAACGGATGCCGGAACTGTTAATCACTGACTTTTACTTAAGTGATGGCTCCGGTTTGCAATTACTTGAGCAAGTCCGTGGCTTAGATCCAAAAGCCCCACGATTGATTTTTTCTGATAATTCAGACGAAGACCATGTTATGCAGGCTTTTAAGATTGGCGTTGACGGTTTTTTGTTAAAAAAAGAAAGTGAACAGAACTTACGGCAACTCTTACGCAGCACGCTTCGCAGCGAACCGGCACTATCAGCGGAAATCGCCCGCCTCATGATCTCTTTGCTTAAACTGAATCAGACCCAGTCACCGCTGCAATCCTCAGCAACAGTACATTTAAAAGACCGACAGGAATCAGGGTTAACCGAGAGAGAGGTCGAAGTACTCGCCCTTTTAGCCAGGGGAATGGATCGTCATCAGGTCGCAGAAGCGCTTGCAATACGCGCGTCCACTGTCGCCGGACATGTTAAATCCATCTACTTGAAGCTGAATGTTCGCACCCGCGCAGAGGCAACGCTTGCCGCGGTCAATATGGGGCTCGTTCACCCGGTCACCGGTGAACCGAGCCCCGCATCGATGCTGCCGTAATTAATTCGGGAATTCGCTGGCAACGCCTTCCACAAAATAATCCATCTGATTAAGTTCTGAATCAGACATTACTTCGCCTGCCTCAAGCACCGTCTCGCCGGCCTGATTAATCACCGGGCCGGTGAACGGATAAAAGTCTCCGTCACGCATCGACGACTGCAGTGCCTCAATCTCAGTGGCTACCGCCGCCGGTACAGCATCGTTAAGTGGCGCGATGTCAATCATGCCCTCGGCATGACCACCCCAAAGGTTACTGGGTGCGTAATCACCCTCAATAACCGACTCGACAACATCGATGTAGTAATCACCCCAATGATGCGTCGTGGCCGTTAGATGCGTCTCTGGGCCAAAGCCACTCATATCCGAGTGATAACCGATTCCCCATGCCTCCCGGTCCGAATCTTCAACCGCCTGCACGACCGCTGTGGAATCCGTATGGTGCGTTAAAACATCAGCGCCCTGAGCCAGCAATGTATTCGCGGCTTCCCGCTCGCGACCCGGGTCATACCAGCTATTTGTCCAAATCACTCGAACTTCAATGTCCGGATTGACACTGCGAGCTCCACGCGTAAAGGCATTAATGCCCTGCACGACCTCAGGAATGGGAACCGCTGCCACATAACCGAGGATCTCCGTTTCAGACATATGTCCTGCGATTACTCCCGTCAGGTAACGGCCTTCATAAAAGCGGGCATTGTAGTTTGCAAAATTCGGCCCGTCTTTATAGCCGGTCGCATGCAAAAACTGCACATCAGGAAACTCCTGAGCAATGCGCTCTACATAATTCATGTAGCCAAAACTCGTCGCAATCACGAGGTCATTTCCGCTTGAGGCAAATTCGCGAATCACCCGTTCTGCATCCGCTCCCTCAGAAACATTGTCTACATACCGCGTTTCCACCTGTGCGCCCAACGCAGCTTCCAGCGCCTGACGCCCTAATTCATGCTGGTGCGACCAACCGGCTTCGCCCAACGGGCTGACGTAAACAAACCCGACTTTGACGTCCGGCTGAGCATGCGCGGCCATTCCCCCTAGTCCTAAAACAACGATGGCTGCACTGGCAGCCCATTTCATTCCAAGCTTCATTGAAGGCGCTCCTTTTGTAGTGGATCAACATAAAGCATAGCAGGCAATTTCTATTCGTCTGCCCGAAACGGTCGGCCGAGTGATGCAGGCGAATGCTGTCGGATCCGGCGTGGATCACGCGAAATCAGCACCAAAACAATAATCGTTGCCAAATAAGGCAGTGAAGACAGTAACTGTGAAGGTACCGAGATTTTAACCCCGGATCCCTGCAAAAATAACTGGGCAATGAGAACACCACCAAACAGATAGGCTCCGAGCAACACACGGAACGGCCGCCACGTGGCGAAAACCACCAGCGCCAGGGCAATCCAACCTCGTCCCGCAATTAACCCCTCCACCCACAACGGCGCATAAAAAATTGACAGACAGGCTCCGCCAAGCCCGCAGAGGGCACCACCAA
>JAGXLT010000107.1 GCA_018334525.1 Gammaproteobacteria bacterium | reverse complement strand
GATCTGCTGCGCAATATTGCCTTCCGCAGGTACCGGTCCGGCTTCACCAAAGGTCATGCCTGCCGCTTCCGGCGGGGCATAGGCCTCAAGCCAATCCACAGCTTTAGTCATCGCAAACACGGATGCTGGTGAGTTGGTAGCACCACCGCGGGACACACTCGCGCCGACCGGATTGCTGTTCTCATCCACACGGATGCCCCAGTCATCTACCGGGTTACCGAACGGAACGCCCGGGCTGCCCATACCGGCCATGGAGAGCCAGGAGTCATGGAAGCGCCAGCCTAAGGAAGGATCACGGCGGCCATAGTCCATATGACCGTATACACGCTCACCATTAATCTCCTGAACGTGGTCGGTGAAGAACTCGGCAATTTCCTCATACGCGGTCCAGTTAGTCGGCACGCCCAACTCGTAGCCGTAAAGCTCCTCAAACTGTGCCATCAGATCCGGATCGGTGAACCAGTCCAAACGGAACCAGTAGAGGTTAGCAAACTGCTGCGCGGGCAATTGATACACGCTGCCGTCAGGGCCCGTGGTGTACTGAAGACCGATAAAGTCATCCAGATCCAGGGTTGGCAGGGTGTAGTCCGCCCACTCATTTTCCATTGCTTCTGACAGATTAACCGTTACGCCATAACGAATATGCGTACCGATCGCATCCGAGTCATTAATGTAGCCGTCATAAATATTCCGGCCCGACTGCATCTGGGTCTGCATGGTATCCACCACATCACCTTCACCGATGATGTTGTGCGTAATGTTAATACCCGTCAGCTCGCCGAAAGCCTCTGCCAACACATCACGCTCGTAGACGTGGGTGGTCAGACCTTCTGCAACCGTATTAATCTCCATACCCCGAAATGGCTCAGCGGCTTGCGCAAACCATTCCAGCTCTGCAATTTTCTCCTCACGGGTGAGTGTGGAATTAACGAATACTTCGTCAACCAAACGCTCAATCACCGCATCTGTATCGTGATTATCTGCCAGCAACAGCCCAGGTGTGAGCAAAAGCCCCCCTGCCAGCGCTGACCACATCATTTTCTTGCTTTTCATAATAACCTCGTTGCTTTATCGCACGAATAACACCCCAGCTCAGGGGCTCTCTTCCTCACTTCGAATTAGCCCCAGCGCATCAGGACTGCCATCCAGGCAATCGAGACACCCAGCGCTACCCAAAGACTGATGTCGGTGAAACCAACCACCACCAAATGAATATAGGCGGAAGTCAGTAGCCCAATAAAAAACCGGTCGCCACGCGTTGTACTAATCGGCAAAAAGCCCTTTCGCTCAATCGTGGGAGAAACCACTTCCCAAATCGTCATGCCGAGCAGACCACTCGCGATCGCTGTAAAGAAAAGGGCCGTTGGCAGTGTCCAAACCATCCATTCCATCATGCCGGGGCCTCCTCTAAGTCCGACCGAGGGCAAAGCCCTTGGCAATGTGATTGCGCACGAAATACACCACCAGCAGGCCAGGCACGATCGTTAACGTGCCGGCGGCAGCAAGTGTGGCCCAGTCAACGCCCGAGGCCGTTGAGGTGCGCGTCATAATGGCGCCAATTGGCTGCGCGTTGGTCGCCGTGAGCGTGCGGGCCAACAGCAACTCCACCCACGAAAACATAAAGAGGAAAAACAGCGTGACACCAATGCCCGATCGAATCATTGGAATGAAAATTTTCACAAAGAACGCCGGGAAGCTGTAGCCGTCAATATAGGCCGTTTCGTCCACTTCCTTGGGCACGCTGCTCATAAAGCCTTCCAAAATCCAAACGGCCAGCGGAATGTTAAACAGGCAATGCGCCAGTGCCACGGCAATGTGGGTATCAAACAGTCCCACTGAGTAATAAAGCTGAAAATACGGCAGCAAAAACACCGCAGGGGGCGCCATCAGATTGGTCAGCAGCCAGAAGAACAAATGCTTATCGCCAATAAACCGAAACCGGCTGAACGCGTACGCGGCAGGCAGTGCGACCAAAATACTGATCGTCATATTCATCAGCACATACGTCAGCGAGTTTACATAGCCCATGTACCAGGAGGGGTCGGTCAGAATTCGTATGTAGGCATGCAAATTTAACGACTCCGGCCACAAGGAAAATGCGCCCAGAATCTCCTGATTAGTCTTTAACGACATACTGAGCAACCAATAAATCGGCAGCAACGTGAACAGCAGATATAGCGCCAGCAGGCCGCGTTTGCCCCCACTCATTCAGCACCTCCCGCGCCCTGCTGAGCCGCTTTTTCTTTTTGCATATTCATAATCGTCACGTAGAACACGTAACTCACTGCCAAAATGATCAGGAAGTAAATAATGGAAAATGCAGCCGATGGACCCAGGTCCTGCTGAGCAATCGCCATGGTGGCAAGCGACTGACTGAGGAACGTGGTGGAACTGCCCGGTCCGCCGCCGGTCAGCACAAACGGCTCAGCGTAAATCATAAAGGAGTGCATAAACCGCAGAAGAACGGCAATGACGAGCACATTGGTCAGCTTGGGCAGCTGAATGTAGCGAAAAGTCGCCCATTTCGAGGCGCGATCGATGCGCGCTGCTTGAAAATAGGCCTCAGGAATAGAGCGCAGGCCGCTGTAACACAACAGAGCAACCAGCGGTGTCCAATGCCAAATATCCATAATAATGATGGTGACCCAGGCATCTACCGCATTCGCCGTGATGTTGTAGTCGTAACCGAGTTCGCGAATCGTAAAGCCGGCCAGCCCGATATCACCCCGGGTAAAGATCTGCCAGATGCTGCCCACCACATTCCATGGCACCAGCAGTGGCATCGTAATCAGAATCAGCACGGCAGAGGCCTGCCAGCCGCGTTTCGGCATCAGCAGCGCAATACCGATTCCCAGCGGAATCTGAATAGCCAGAATCGTAAAGGAGAAGGCAAACTGCCGCAGCAGGGCGGACTGCAATCGCGGATTATTCAGCGTCTCTTTAAACCACTCTGATCCAACAAAAAATGAAGATCGGCCAAGAATGTCCTGCAAGGAATAATTCACCACCGTCATTAACGGAATAACGGCGCTAAAGGCCACTAGCACCAGTACTGGCAACACCATCAGCCAGGCCCATTGGTATTCACGTTTATCCATGCTTCGCTCCTCCCGTGCCGACAAGATGCTCATCGGCATACAGCAGCGTGTGCTCTACGGGGAAAACCAACCGCAGGCCATCACTGTTTATTTTTTCTGATTCATCCAGGCGCACATGAAATTGATGACTGCCAAAATGCCCCGTCACCAACTGGTGCTCGCCCAGGTCTTCCACCTGATCCACCTTCAGCAGCAGGCCCGGCTCGCCGTCAGCAGCAAGGCGCGCCAACTCGGGGCGAATGCCCAACTGCAGACTGCCGCCGCTGCGGCTGGCGGCTACCGCGGTTGCCGGGTCAATCGCAATGCGCTCTCCATCAACCAGTGCTTCATTACCGCTGAGCTCACACGGCATAAAATTCATGCCGGGGCTGCCGATAAAATAGCCAACAAACGTATGTGCGGGGCGCTCAAATAACTCCTGCGGCGTGCCAACCTGCAGCACTTGACCGGCCAGCATTACAACCACCTTATCGGCAAAGGTCAGCGCTTCGGTCTGGTCATGCGTTACATAAACCAGGGTCAGGTTGAGCTGCTCATGCACCTCACGCAGCTTACGGCGCAATTGCCACTTCAAATGGGGGTCAATCACGGTCAGCGGCTCATCAAACAGCACCGCTGAAACATCTTCGCGAACCAGGCCGCGGCCCAGGGAGATCTTTTGCTTGGCATCAGCCGTTAAATTACGCGCGCGCCGATTGAGCACATCAGTCAGGCTGAGCATTTCAGCCACCTGTTGTACCCGGCGGGTCACATAATCTTCTGCCATTTTGCGGTTACGCAGCGGAAAGGCGAGGTTTTGGAACACGGTCATCGTGTCGTACACCACCGGAAACTGAAACACCTGCCCGATGTTTCGCTCTTCAGTACTGCGATGGGTTACATCCACCCCATCAAACAGCACCTGACCTTCTGATGGCTGCACTAAGCCGGAAATAATATTCAGCAGCGTTGTTTTTCCACAGCCCGATGGGCCAAGCAGCGCATAGGCGCCGCCGTCTTCCCACACATGCTGCATGGGCTGTAAAGCATATTCGCCACCGGGGGCGTAGCGATGTGCCAAATTATTTAATTCGATTCTAGCCATGTTATTGCCCGAGCTCTGAGTCTGGGGACGCCACTAAGCGATCCTGTTGATCAAACACATATAAATGCCGGCGGTGGAAATGCACTTCAAACCGAGCGCCGGGGTGCACCGTATGCACGCCGCGCTCTAGCACGACCCAATCACGATTGTTCACATCCACATGAATGTAGGTGACTGAGCCCGCCACCTCGGCCACTTCCACTTCGCCTACCAACGACACAGACCCCTGCCCGCGGTCACTGGCAAACAAATGATGGGGGCGTAAACCCAGGGTGTAATGTCCGGGCGCGACCTGACTTAAATGCGGAGGCAGCTCAATACCTTCTCGCCCGTCTACATAAAACCGGCCGTCTTCAATGCGCGCAGGCATTAAATT
>JAGXLT010000106.1 GCA_018334525.1 Gammaproteobacteria bacterium | reverse complement strand
GGGAGAGAAGACTCTTTCCGTCGCGCTCTTTCCAAACGAGGTGGGTAGCAGGGCGGGGTCATTCATCAGCGCTTCAAATAGAGCAGTAACAACCTGATGGGCCTTAATCGTCATGCGATGAACCCGATAATGTCGGTACAGGTGCTCATACAAAAACCGCTTCAAGGCATGGTGGCGTGCCTGCATGTCATCGCTAAAGCCGATGAGTGGCGTTTTTAATGCGCGCACGGCATCGGCCGACTCAGGTACCGCTTCGGCAAGTCGTTGCTCGGTACTGTGAATTAAGTCGTGTACCTGATCGGCGATCAGATCGCGAACAATTTGGTGCACAAGGCGTCGGCCTGTCAGAGAAGGGTGTTTTTGGAGTGCGGCCCGCGTTAGCGCGTCTATCCACTCGACTTGCCGCAACTGCTCAAGCTCGAGTAATCCGGCGCGCAGGCCATCGTCAATATCATGGCTGTTATACGCAATCGAATCGGCAATATTGGTCAGCTGTGCTTCCAGTGCGGGTTGGGTACCATTTAGAAAGCGCAATCCAACCTCTCCAAGGCGTTTGGCCCGCTCCGGCGAGCAGCGCTTAATTAATCCCTCTCGCGTTTCAAAAGTCAGGTTTAAGCCATCAAAATCGGCATAACGCGTTTCCAGTACATCCACCACGCGAAGCGACTGCAGGTTATGTTCAAACCCGCCATAATCCTGCATGCAGGCATCAAGGGCATCCTGTCCGGCATGACCAAACGGGGTATGGCCCAGGTCATGGCCCAGCGCAATGGCCTCGGTCAGGTCTTCGTTAAACCCCATCGACCGGGCGATCGTGCGGGCAATTTGCGCCACCTCTAAGCTGTGGGTTAGCCGATTACGAAACAGATCACCCTCATGGTTCACAAAAACCTGTGTTTTGTACTCCAGTCGCCTGAATGCCGCACTATGGATGATGCGATCACGATCGCGCTGAAACGCATTGCGAATATCTGCGCCTGTTTCCGGGTAGCGACGGCCATGACTGGTTGATGGGCGAGAAGCCCAGGGCGCAAGACCCAGCGGATCGGCGCCGGGGCTAACCATTGCTGTACTCCTGAAGTGTTTCCAGCAGGGCTGACTCCGGATAATCGCTACTGACCACGGCGTTCCCCAGTCCTTGCAGTAGTACAAGGCGCTGTTGCCCGCCACGGTTTTTCTTATCTCGCTGCATAAACTCAAGAAAAGTGTCGGGTGTGATTGTTGCGGGCGGCTCAGTCGGCAGGCCCGTGCGCTCAATCAGGGCAATTCCGCGATTACGCTCTTCAGTGGAAATCCAACCCAGCGATGCCGACATGCGCAGCGCCATGCACATGCCCGCCGCGATGGCTTCGCCATGCAACCAGGGCCCATAACCCGTGGCGCCCTCAATTGCATGCCCAAAGCTATGCCCTAGGTTGAGCAGCGCACGTTGCCCGGCCTCTTTTTCATCGGCCTGCACAATGGCGGCTTTGTTACGGCAGGAACGCTCAATAATGTAGCTGAGTGCGGCCGTTTCACGGGCGAGCACCTCGGGTAAGTGGGCCTCTAACCATTCCAGAAAAGCCACATCACCAAGCAATGCGTATTTAATTACCTCCGCCATGCCGGCCTGAAATTCACGCTCGGGAAGACTGCTGAGCAAATCCAAGTCGATGATTACTGCCCGAGGCTGATGAAATGCGCCAATCATATTTTTGCCGCGCGGGTGGTTAACCCCGGTTTTCCCGCCGACAGAGGAGTCCACCATCGCCAGCAGTGTGGTCGGAATCTGCACGAACGCGACCCCGCGCTGATAGGTGGCCGCGACAAAACCCGCCAAATCACCAATCACTCCACCGCCCAGCGCAACGAGATAACAGTCACGATCGAAGCCGTTAACCAGCAACTCATCAAATACCGGCAGCATCGAATCAAGGCGCTTTGCCTGCTCACCATCCGGTAACACGCAGGTTGCCACCTGTTTGCCGCCCAGCGCCTCGACAAGTGACTCCAAATACAAAGGGGCAATCGTCTCGTTGGTCACGACCATGACCTGCTTCGCCGGTATCAGGGCCTGTAGCAACGAGGCATCGGTTAATAACTGCTGCCCGATCTGTATGTCGTAGCTGCGCTCGCCTAAGGCAACCTCCACGCAGCGTGTTTTAGTGTGGGTCGACAATGCCTGAGTCCTCCAGTGCCCGAGCGAGCTCTTCTGCCAGTCGCTCCGGATGACCATCTTCGGTATCAATCACACGATCGGCAAGTGCCTCGTAGATCGGGCCGCGAACTTCCATTAGTGCGTTAAGCCGTGTCGCTGGATCTTCGCCGTTTAGCATGGGCCGATTGGTACCGTGCGTGCGTTTAATTTGTGTATCGAGCGTAGCGCGCAAGTAAACAACCAGCCCGCGTGCGCCTAAATGGCGTTGATTGTCGGGATCAATGACCGCACCGCCACCGGTTGCCAGCACAACACCTTTAAGTTGCGTCAGCTCATCGAGCAACTGCGATTCGCGACGCCGAAAGCCTGCTTCACCTTCTATATCAAATATGCGTGGAATATCGACACCGGTTCGCTCTTCCAGTGCAGAGTCCAGGTCAATAAACTCAAGATGTAGGTGAGACGCCAGACGACGCCCGATTGTGGTCTTGCCGGCCCCCATCGGACCCACCAGAAAAATGCGATCATAAGATTTCATGGAGACGATTCTAACGCGTTCCGGCGCTCGAGCGATGGTTCAAGGATTCTGGGGGTCACAAAAACCAGCAGTTCGGTGCGATCATCCACCCGGGCGCGCCGCGTAAAAAGCTCGCCTAACACCGGCAGGCTGGATAGCAACGGTACCCGGCGTACATCCTCGCGCTGGGTGTGCTCAAAAACACCTCCAAGCACAACGGTCTCTCCATCGCCGACCAGCACGCGGGTGCGAACTGATTGGGTATTAATGGCAGGACCATCCGGTGTTTCCTCGCCACGGCTGTCCTGATTCACCGCCAGGCGCAATTGCACCTGATCATCTGGCGTGATGCGGGGCGTTACGACCAGGCCGAGCACGGCATCTCGAAACGCAATGCTGGTGGCGCCGCTGGAGGTGGCCTGTTCGAACGGAATTTGAACGCCCTGTTTAATTTCTGCCTCCTGCCCGCTCGCTGCGACCACGCGCGGGCTTGATATCACCTCGCCCCGGTTTTCTGTTTCCATTGCTGAGAGTTCCAGCTCCAGAAGTCGACTGCCGATTCGCCCAATGGCCAGCCCGGCCGTACCCGCGGCGTTCGTAACGGGCAGATCAACCAGGAAGCCGCGATTACGGAACTGGCTGCCCGTCTGGCCGTTGGGGCTTCCACTTGTATCCTGAGCGTTAAAACGAACACCGATCGCGTTGCTGAAGTCGCGTTGTGCAATCACGATGCGTGCTTCAATCAATACCTGACGAATCGGAATATCCAATTCCTCGACCAAATGGCCAATTTGCTCAAGCCGTTCTGGGTAGTCGGTAATGACCAGGGTGTTGGTGCGGTCATCCACAAACAGACTGCCTTCTGCTGAGAGCAGACCGGTAGCATTTTGCGTATCGTTAATCAGCTCCCCGAGTTCAGCGGCACTGGCATAGCGAACGGCTATGACCTGCATCGTTGTTTGCTCACCGGGCGCCTCCTGCCGCAGTGCGTTGAGCTCTTCCATCAGTGCAGGCAGCTCGATATCGACCACATCGACACGAATGTCTTCGCTGTCTTTAGCAAAGGTGATGGCATTTAAAAAGAGTAATGACAGCAAAAGGGTTATTCTCATCGAAGGGATCTCCCCGTTTCGTTCGAACGCTCAATACGATGGATTTTTCCTGCCAGAGACAGCTCAATGTGACCCGGGTGGACCGATGTCAGCTCAAGCCCTTCGGAATAGGGCGCCGTGTCACCCGTCCGCAAAGACTGCAGGCCGCCTTCTGGTGTTCTGATCAGTGCCCAGACCTGATCGTTAATAAAAATCCGCCCCAGGTATTCAAGGACGATCGGTTCAGCGCGTGTGATATCGAAGGGGTCAGCAGGCGGTGGCATGGGCAGGGCCGCGCCCGGTCGGTCGGGGCGCTCGGGTAATGGTTCAATGGCGCCGCCCGGTCTTTGCATCACATCGGCAATCCAGATTTCCAGATCCGCTACTGCAGGTTGGTAGCCGACCAGTACTGCAACTAGGGCCATGCCCGCCTTCATGGCGCAGCCTCAGGGTTGCCCTGCCAGTAAGTAACGAGCGTCAGCCGAGCGGCAAGTGGTGTGATTTCAATCGTCTCTAAAGTGACCATGCGAGAGAGCAGCGCCATTTGATGAATAAACGCATAAATTCCCTTCCACTCGCCGCTTAGCGCAATTTCGACTGGCACAGCGGTATAAAATCCGTGCTGAGTGGCAGGGCGTGGCGTGAGCTGAGTAACGCTTAGCGCATTGGCCTGTGCCTGCGTGTCCAGCTCGGCAAGCAGGCCATCGAGCATGAGTTGTTCAGGCAGTTGCTCGAGAAGCCGGGCATACCGCGCCTGCATCTGCTGGAGTTGTGCTTCGTAGCGATCCAAATTGGCTGCTTGCGCCTGTTGTTTTTGTAATCCCC
>JAGXLT010000105.1 GCA_018334525.1 Gammaproteobacteria bacterium | reverse complement strand
ACTGCAGATGCAGCGCGGGCGGGCGGGCATATTCAGAAAACGCCTGCACCATCTCTTTCATTGCTTCGACCTGATGGATAATGGTGTTCGTTGAGCGTTGGAGCAAATCTGCCTGATCACCCTCCAGTGTGCTGCCAATTTTATGCTGCAGCCGCTCAGCTGATAGCTGAATGGGAGTCAGCGGGTTACGAATCTCATGTGCAAGCCGCCGTGCAACTTCACCCCATGCCGCATCTCGCTGTGCCTGAATGAGCGTTGTCACATCATCAAACACAATGACATCGCCATCGCCTGCCGGGCCGCTCGGCAGTGCTGCGCCACTGCAAATCAGCGTGCGTCGACCATCCACCGTATCCAGGGTTACCTCTTCGCGCCATTCGCTCGCACCGGACTGCAACTGCCGCGCAACCAGCGCCGCAAAGGGCTCAAGGTCCGGATAGGCAGCAGCAAGGGCGGTTAACGGGCTGCCGACGCCTTCATCTAAAGGCACGGAAAGAATCCCGCTGGCTGCCTGATTGAACGTTCGCAAACTGCCATCCGGTGCCAGTGCCAGCACCCCTGAAGACAGCCGCCCCAACACCGTTTCTAAATACGTCCGCTGTGATTCAACAAGCTCCTGACTGCGCTCAGCGGCATTTCTCACCTCTGCCACGCGTCGGCTCATATCGTTAAATGAACGCACTAAAAAGCCAAGCTCATCGTTGCCACCCGGTGGCAGCTGTGTTCCATATTCACCGGCTGCCATTGCTTCGGTGCCCTTGGCCAGTCGGCTGACCGGTGCCACCAGTCGTCGCGCCAGATAAAATGCCGACCACACCGCGAACAGCAGCGATAACAGCAGCACCAGCGATAGGGTCAGCGTAAAGCTATCTTTAAGCGGGCCCCTGAGATACGAAAGGGCCCGATACTCAGTAAAAGCGGCCTCCACCTCGGTTGCCAGCGCGTCAACCCGCGGCGATACCGGAAAAAGCCCCTGCAAAACCCGCGTGCTCTGCGGGCTCGCCGGCGTTGGTACAACTACGAGTGCACGAACATGCAGACCGGCATTTTCAATGGGGTCAAGCGCCACATAGGGCCGCCCCTGGCGCAGCTGAAGTAAAATACTCTCTTCGGGGCGATGGGGCAGAATAGCCGCCGTATCCAGACTGCTTGCCGCAATAATCCGGCCGTTGTTCCCCAGCAAGGTGAGTTCAGAGGCCGCAGTGCGCGCGCGCAAATCACCCAGCGTCAGCGGGATCATTTCATTTTCAACATCCACCAAAACCCCGGCGGCATCCTCTAACCGACGCAGCATGTCCTGCATTCGCTGATCCAGTGAGGCCTGCGATAGCTCCAGCGCCCCATCCAGTGCGTTTTCAACCCGCACATCAAACCAACTATCCACGCCACGCTGAAGAAACTGCATCGAAAAGCCATACACCACCAGCCCCGGCAGAACGGCCATCACCACAAATAGCCCCATTAACCGGGCAGTTAAACGACTGCCGGCTTGATTAGTACGTAATGACCGCAGCAATCGCAACAGGTTATGGATAATCAGGCCACAGAGAATGACCAGTACAACGCCATTTAAAAGCAGCAACCAAAGATACAGACTGCCAAAACGTGCGGTGTTCTCAGTTGCCGCCGTCAGCAGATAAAGCGAAGCCATTAAAAGAATGCTGAGCAGAATGCGAATCATGGCTGCACTTCCTTAACGAGCGGGCCACCGCGCAGCTGCCAGTCTGCATCCAACCAGGCAGCCATGCGCAGCGCCCTCGGCAGCGTGTCACGCGCTAACCGGGTTGTCAGTCTAAGTTGAATAGGGCCGAGCGCCTGTGCCTCAGACGCCTGCATGACCGGCCAGTCTTCAACCCGTCCTAACGCGCTGAGTAAAGCCCGTCGATCACGAAAGCTTCGGCTTGCGCCGGTTTGGACACGCGTCAACACATAACGACGGCTTAGGGCATGAAATTGAATACGATAATCCCGTTGTTGGGTGACCACGACCGCATTGAACCACCACCAACGCTTACGCTCCACACGCAATGTCTGCCGAATCATCAGCGGCAGGCCATTGCTCAATGCCTGATCGGCCTTATCACTGAGCCGATAGCTCAGCTGAGCGTTTATCGATAACAACCCGCCTTCAACGCGCGGCGTCATATCATCAACACGAAAGTCACCTGACGACACGGCAGGACCCGCCAGCAAGCATAAAGCGCAAGCCATCAACAATCGCTGCAGGGCAACCCGGCGATTAATCTTTGCACAGGCAAGCGTAGTAAAAACCATCACAGTTCCCCTCTCCGGGAAGGATCTGCCAGCCAAACCGCAAAGCGCGTCCAAACGGTAGAGCAAGCGGTTCAATCGCCACATCATCATGATGCTGCACGAAATCAGCAATCACCGCTTCATTTTCCTGCTTTAGTATTGAGCAGGTGCCGTAAATCAACCGTCCGCCCGATGCCAATAATGGCCATAGCTGATCCAGCAAATGGCGCTGGCCCGCCGCCAGCTGTTCCGGGTCGGTCGGGCGTCTTAACCATTTAATATCCGGGTGACGACGAATCACGCCCGTTCCCGAGCAGGGGGCATCCAGTAAAATACGATCAAATGATTTGCCGTCCCACCATGCCTTCGGTGCGCCGGCATCCGCGCTGATCAGCTGCGCCGATAACCCCAAGCGGGTTAATGTCTCGTCCACCCGCGCTAAGCGGCTGGAGTCACTATCCAGGGCGACCAGATCGACATCGGCCAGCTCTAAACAATGCGCCGCTTTACCACCCGGCGCTGCACAGGCATCGAGCACTCGCTGCCCGGGCTCAAGCGCCAACAGCGGCGTAGCCAATTGTGCCGCGCCATCCTGCACCGAAAAATGCCCCTCCACAAACCCGGGCAGGTTTGCCGGTGCAACTGGGGTTTTTAAGGCCAGAGCCGCCGGTAAGTCAGCCACCTGCTCTGCAGTGATATCGCCATCTGCCAGGCGAACCTGTAGCGCTTCAGGGGTACTTCGCTTCGCATTCACCCGCAGCAGCATGGGCGCGCGTGCATTTTGTGCCGCCAGCACCGCTGCCCAGTCATCCGGCCAATCAGACTGAATTTGGGCATAAAGCCAGTCGGGCAGGGAATACTCAATGGCCGGAGACTCAGCCCCCAACTCAGACACCGCGCCCTCTCGCTGAAACCGCCGCAAGGTTGCATTCACCACCCGCGCCGCCCAGCGTTTCCCCAAATGACGGGTTACCGCAACGGTTTCGCCCACCGCGGCATGCGGCGGCATCGATAAATAAGCCAACTGATAAATGCCCAACTCAATAAGTAGGCTGATGTCCTGATCACGATTTCGTAAGGGGCGCTCCAGCAATGCCCCCGCCTGCGCTTGCAGCCATCGATGATGACGCAGCACACCAAAGGCCAGCGCACGGCAAAACCGCCTGTCTCGCTCGTCGGTCAACCGCGCATCAGCCGCGCCTAACAAAACATCCAGTGAACGGCCGTTTTTAATTACGCCCACCACAGCACGCAAGGCCTCCTGGCGCGGATCAACCAAGTTGCTCACCTGCATGTATTGCCTGGCCCTGTAAAAACTGACTGACCGGCTGTGCGCGCCGACCCGGCAGCTGCACTTGCGTTAATCTGAGCAATCCATCGCCTGTGGCCACATCAATGCCATCACGGCTCACAGCCACCACTTGCCCGGGCGCCGTTTCAGCATGCCCGGCGGCGTTAACAACCTCAGCGTTCCAAACCCGCAGGATCGCTTCTGACCAGCGGCAGCGCGCCACCGGCCACGGATTAAAAGCCCGAACCTGCCAGGCAATGGCCTGCGCCGGTTCAGACCAATCAATCCATGCCTCATCTGTGGTCAGCTTGCGGGCATACGCCACACCCTGATCTGACTGCGGCACCGCCACTAACTGCCCAGCCACCCAGGCATCTAAATCCCGCGCTAACAATTCTGCGGCCAGCACCGCCAAACGGTCGTGCACACTGCCGCCCGTGTCCGTGTCGCTGATCGGTGTTTGCATTGCAGAGACCACTGGCCCCTCATCTAGGCCCGGCGTCATCTGCATTAAACACACGCCGGTCTGCGAATCGCCTGCTTCAATGGCACGCTGAATGGGTGCCGCGCCGCGCCACCGTGGTAACAAAGAGGCATGCAAATTAAGACATCCATACCGGGGTGTCGACAGAATCGACGCAGGCAGCAACAGCCCATATGCCGCCACCACCATCACATCGGGCGCGAATGCCTGTAGCTGCTCCTGTGCATCTGCGGTGCTGAGCTTTGCGGGCTGCTCAATCGGTAGCCCTGCCTCCAACGCAAGCTGCTTAACCGGTGATGCGGTAAGCTGCCGCCCCCGCCCTGCGGGTCGATCGGGCTGGGTATAAACCGCAACCACCGTATGCGGCGAATCGATTAATGCCTGCAGCGCAGGCACAGCAAATTCCGGGGTGCCCGCATAAACGATACGAAGGGGTGTTGGCTGCAGCTGATCAGCGCTCAAGCGCCACCCGTGCGGCTTTTTCATAGCGCCGTTTGAGTCGGTTGCGCTTCAGTGCAGAAAGCGTATCGATGAATAACCGGCCTTCTAAATGATCCA
>JAGXLT010000001.1 GCA_018334525.1 Gammaproteobacteria bacterium | reverse complement strand
CCGGAGCATGATCCGGTGCATAAAGTCACAATTATTCCGAGAGGTCGAGCGCTCGGCGTGACAATGTTCCTGCCGGAAGAAGATCGCTATAGCTACACCAAGCGTCGTTTGAACAGCTCCATTTGCGGTCTGTTTGGCGGGCGAATCGCTGAAGAAATGATCTTTGGCCCGGAAAGTGTGACGACCGGCGCGCAGAGTGATATTCAAAGAGTGACTGAGATTGCTCGTAACATGGTGACGAAGTGGGGGCTGTCGGATCGCATGGGCCCATTGGCTTACGGCGAAGACGAGGGCGAGGTTTTTCTCGGCCATCAGGTAACCCAGCATAAGACGATCTCAGACGAAACGGCGCATGCGATTGATGAAGAGGTGCGACGTATCGTTGAGGAGAATTATGCCGAGGCGAAGTCGGTACTCGAACAGAACGTCGATATCCTGCATGCCATGGCTGATGCGCTGATGAAATATGAAACGATCGATCGTGATCAGATTGATGATGTGATGAACGGCCAGCCGCCACGGCCGCCGAAGGAACCACCGGCTGCACCGACTGGCGATAAAGGACCGGGGGGTGCCGGTGATGCGGCTGATGCAGAGGATGGAAAGGATGGTGATGTCGGCCGTCCTGCGAGTGAGCACTAGTCTGAGCTAAGCGGATTAATGATCAATTTGGCCGAGCCGTGTGTGATGGGGGTCCTGAATGTGACCCCCGACTCCTTTTCTGATGGGGGTGTTTTTTTACATGCGCAAGCGGCTATTGATCATGCTTGTGCGATGGAGGAAGCCGGTGCTGCCATCATTGATGTTGGGGGCGAATCCACCCGTCCCGGAGCGAAACCGGTAACCCTGCCTGAAGAGCTTGATCGCGTGCTGCCGGTTGTTGAGGCGGTGCGGTCCTCGGTTTCTATTCCCATTTCTGTGGATACCAGTAAGCCTGCGGTAATGCAGGCCGCCTGCAATGCAGGTGCGCAGCTGATTAATGATGTGCGAGCGCTGACAGAGCCTGGCGCGCTTGAAGTGGCTGCGGCACTGGATGCGTCAATCTGCCTGATGCATATGCAGGGCACACCAACCACCATGCAAAATAATCCGGTTTATAATGACGTTGTCGAGGATGTGCGTGATTTCTTGGCAGCTCGGGTGAAAGCAGCCGAAGCGGCAGGTATTGAGCGAGGGCGGCTGATTATTGATCCGGGCTTTGGATTTGGTAAGACAGATGAGCACAATGCGAAGCTGCTTGCCAATCTGTCTGAGTTGGCTGTTTTGGGTTTGCCAATTTTGGCCGGTTTGTCTCGTAAGTCATTGGTTGGGCGGGTATTAGGTCGGCCCATTGAGGAGCGATTAGCCGGTAGTGTGGCGGCGGCAACACTGGCAGTCTGGAATGGTGCGAGTATTATTCGAGCCCATGATGTGGCAGAAACCTTTGACTCGGTGCGGCTTGTCCAATTCATAAGGAGTTTTTGATGGCCAAGCGTTATTTTGGGACCGATGGGATTCGGGGGCGAGTCGGAGAGCCGCCGATCACGGCTGATTTTGTGCTTAAGCTTGGCTGGGCGGCCGGGCAGGTCCTGGCGGGCCGTGGTGTCGGCGAGCAGGTTCTGATCGGCAAAGACACCCGATTATCAAACTATATGTTTGAGTCGGCGCTGGAAGCAGGGTTGATTGCAGCGGGTATCAATATTCAGTTGTTAGGTCCTATGCCAACCCCGGCTATTGCCTATCTGACACGGACCTTGCGAGCGAACGCGGGTATTGTGATCAGCGCCTCACATAATGGCCATGAAGATAATGGCATTAAGTTTTTCTCTGCCGATGGTTTTAAGCTTGATGACGCTACCGAGCTTGCCATGGAAGCGCAGCTTGAGCGCCCCTTAACGACTGTATCCTCAGCAGCACTTGGTAAAGCCTCTCGATTGGTTGATGCGCCGGGGCGTTATATTGAATTTTGCAAGCATACCCTGCAGCGCGCCAACGGTCTGGCGGGATTAACGATCGTTGTTGATTGTGCCAATGGTGCAGGTTATCAGGTAGCGCCCGCCGTTTTTGAAGAACTGGGTGCTCGTGTGATTCGGCGTGGCGTGCATCCCGATGGGCTGAATATTAACGTTGATTGTGGCTCAACGCATATCGAGCCGCTTCAGCAGGCGGTGTTAGATAACGGTGCGGATCTGGGTATTGCGCTGGATGGCGATGGTGATCGAGTCATTATGGTGGATGAAAATGGTACAGCGCTCGATGGTGATCAGCTTTTATGGATCATCGCGCGAGGCCGGCATGAAGCAGGTTTAATCTCGGGTCCGGTGGTCGGCACGCAAATGAGTAATTTGGGGCTTGAGTTAGCGCTTGGTCAGCTTGGCGTGCCATTTGAGCGTGCCAGGGTTGGTGATCGCTACGTGCTTGAGCGGCTCATGGCAACGGGAGGCAGCATTGGCGGGGAGTCTTCCGGGCATCTTGTTTGCCTAGATCGTACTACCACCGGAGATGGTGTGGTCTCTGCACTGCAGGTACTGGGGTATGCGCTTGATCAGCAGTTGCCGCTGAGCATGCTCGCGCGTGGCATGGAAAAATTACCGCAATGCATGATTAATGTGCCGGTTAGCGCCGGCAGTGATGTGCTCAAGGACCAGCGGGTGGGTAAGACGCTTTCGGCGGTTGAGGCGGAGCTGGGTAAAACCGGCCGCATACTGTTGCGCGCCTCGGGTACTGAGCCGGTTTTACGCGTCATGGTTGAGGGTGAAGATGCCGGGCGAGTTCGTGACGCTGCCGAGCGGCTTGCAAGCGAAATCATTGCGGTTGCTGAGGTCGCGCATTGATAAAACTGACGCTGCACAGTAACCTTGCCCCTTTTTCTGCGACGGATAAATTTTGATGCGAACTCCGCTGATCGCTGGCAATTGGAAGATGAACGGGCTTGCTGATGCGGCTACTGTGTTGGCAGGTCAAGTCGTAGATGCGGTATCTGCGGTTGATGGTGTGGATATTGTTGTTTGTCCGCCGGCATGTCATTTAGAGCGGGTTGCCACGGCAATCGCAGGCTCGAATGTCGCTCTAGGGGCTCAGAATTGCGCGGAAGTACCGCTTGGTGCGCGGACTGGTGAAGTTGCCACCGAAATGTTGGCTGATTTGGGTGCTCGTTACGTCATTGTCGGACACTCAGAAAGAAGGCAGTTCTATGCCGAAACGGATGAGCTGATTGCCCAGCGGTTTCAGTATGCGCTTGGCGCAGGCCTTCGGCCCATTTTATGTGTTGGCGAAACACTCGAAGCGCGAGAGTCCGGGCAGACCGAGGCTGTCATTGCTGCACAAGTTGATGCCGTGAAGACGGTGCTGGGTGAGTCCGGGTTTGGCGATGGTATTATTGCGTATGAGCCGGTATGGGCCATCGGTACCGGGCGGACGGCTTCCGCCGATCAGGCTCAGGCAGTGCACGCCTTTATTCGCGAGCGTGTTTCAGCAGATCTGCGTATCCTCTACGGCGGCAGCATGAATGCGGAAAACGCGGAGTCGCTGCTTGATATGCCAGATGTTGATGGCGGATTGATTGGCGGCGCCTCTCTTAAGGCTGATGCGTTTGCGGCAATTTGTGCCGCCGCACGGCAATAGCATTAGTTCGAACCTGGGAATCACATGTACACGATCGTTCTTGCAATTCATTTAATTCTTGCCGTGGCGTTAATCGGCATCGTGCTGATGCAGCATGGTAAAGGTGCCGACGCGGGGGCTGCATTTGGCAGCGGTGCCTCTAGCACCGTGTTTGGTGCCCGCGGCTCTGCCTCATTTTTGGGTCGTCTGACTGGCATACTGGGAATTTTGTTTTTCGTTACCAGTTTAACGCTCGCGATCATGGCGGGCACCTTCAGTGATTCCGGTGACAGTGTGATTGATCGTGTAGACCCTGATTCTCTAATCGAAGAAGATACGATGCCACCGGTACCTGAAGATGCTGCCGGTCAGCGAGTGGGCGGCGAAGAAGCGGCGCCGGCGCCGGCAGAGTAAGGCTGAGAAAAACCGGTTTCAAGCACTTTTGGGGCCGGTTTTTGATTGTGGCGATCGCCCTACACTGGTAATCTTGCAGAATACTTTTGGCTACCGTTACGCGGATGTGGTGGAACTGGTAGACACGCTGTCTTGAGGGGGCAGTGGCGAAAGCCGTGCCGGTTCGAGTCCGGCCATCCGCACCAATTATTTTATGATTGAAAGTTACTTACCAGTGCTGGTGTTTATCGTCCTTGCCATGGGCATTGGCGTGGTGCCGTTGCTGGCGGGTTTCGTGTTGGCGCCCCGTCGGCCTGATCAAGACAAACTTTCGCCTTACGAATGCGGTTTTGAGGCATTCGAAGACTCTCGAATGCAGTTTGATGTTCGGTATTACCTTGTTGCTATATTGTTCATCATATTCGACTTAGAGATTGCTTTTCTCTTCCCGTGGGCCATTGTCTTGGACGAAATCGGCTTGTTCGGATTTGGTGCGATGGCGGTCTTTATCGGCATCCTGCTAATCGGTTTTCTTTACGAGTGGAAAAAAGGAGCGCTGGAATGGGAATAGAGGGCGTTCTTGAAAAGGGCTTTGTCACAACCTCTGCCGATAAGCTTATTAACTGGGCGCGGACGGGGTCATTATGGCCGATGACCTTTGGGTTGGCTTGCTGCGCCGTAGAGATGATGCACGCAGGCGCGGCTCGCTATGATATGGATCGGCTGGGGCTGATCTTTCGGCCCTCGCCGCGTCAGTCTGACGTGATGATCGTGGCCGGCACCCTCGTGAATAAGATGGCTCCCGCCCTGCGTCGGGTTTATGACCAGATGCCAGATCCGAAATGGGTCATCTCGATGGGCTCCTGTGCCAACGGCGGCGGATACTATCATTATTCTTATTCAGTCACTCGTGGCTGCGATCGAATTGTTCCGGTTGATATTTACGTGCCGGGTTGCCCGCCCA
The DNA here is from genome assembly GCA_018334525.1 of Gammaproteobacteria bacterium. Lineage (GTDB taxonomy): Bacteria > Pseudomonadota > Gammaproteobacteria > Nitrococcales > Nitrococcaceae > Spiribacter. The sequence goes on along the minus strand of JAGXLT010000001.1, from coordinate 12,515 downwards.
CAGCAGAAGCGCTGCTGTATGGAATAGTGCAGCTGCAGAACAAAATCCGTCGTACGAACACCATCGCACGCTAAGGAGCAGGTATGGCCATTTCCTCGGAGCGACTGCTGGAACGAGTTAATGCGTTACTGGGTGAGCTCGTGGCGGATAGCGCTTGTGCCTATGACGAGGTAGAAATTGAGGTCGCACCCGAAAACCTATACGCCGCGATGCAACAGCTGCGTGATGCCGAAAGCCTTCAATTTGAGCAGTTATTAGACATTGCAGGCGTTGACTATGCTGCCTACGGTCAGGACGAATGGACAACGGATGAAGCCAGTAACACCGGGTTTAGTCGTGGCGTTGATGGGTTCTCAACGGGGCGGCTAGGTCTAACCGGTATTTATGGTGTTCAAGAGGTTACGTCGAACACCGCTCGACGGTTTGCGGCGGTTTATCATCTGTTGTCTGTGACCAATAATTTGCGCCTGCGAGTGCGCTGCTTTGCAGCAGATGACGATATGCCGATGCTTGATTCGGTTATGCCGATTTGGGCTTCCGCGAATTGGCAGGAAAGAGAGGCCTTTGACTTGTATGGAATTTTATTTGAAGGCCATCCGGATTTGCGTCGTATTCTCACGGATTATGGTTTTGTCGGGCACCCGTTTCGTAAAGATTTCCCGCTCATTGGTAACGTGGAAGTTCGCTACGACGAAACCAAGGGAAGGGTCGTTTATGAGCCGGTCTCTATCGAACCGAGGGTGTTGGTTCCTCGGGTAATACGAGACGACAATCGATATGCGGATCCTGCCGCTGCGGAGGAGCCGAAGAATGGCTGAGATTAATAGCTATACCGTAAACTTTGGGCCCCAGCATCCTGCGGCCCACGGCGTGTTGCGTCTGGTGCTTGAGATGGAGGGTGAAGTTGTGCGCCGGGCGGATCCGCACATCGGTCTGCTGCATCGCGCAACTGAGAAGCTCGCGGAGACCAAACCCTACAATCAAAGCATTGGGTATATGGATCGGCTCGATTATGTGTCGATGATGTGCAACGAACATGCCTACGTGCTGGCTATTGAAAAATTACTGGGCGTAACGCCACCTGAGCGGGCGCAATACATTCGGGTGATGTTCGATGAAATTACCCGAATCTTAAATCATCTGCTTTGGATAGGCGCTCACGGCCTTGATGTGGGCGCTATGACGGTCTTTCTTTATGCGTTTAAAGAAAGAGAAGAGTTGATGGATTGTTATGAGGCCGTGAGTGGGGCGCGAATGCATGCAACCTACTATCGCCCTGGCGGTGTTTACAGAGATTTGCCGGCCACCATGCCGAAGTATCGGTCTTCAGAGTTTCGCTCTGAAAAAAATCTGAAACAGATGAATGAAGACCGTGAAGGCAACATGCTCGACTTCATTGAAGGTTTTTGCAGTCGTTTCCTCGTTACGGTTGATGAGATAGAAACGCTGCTCACGGATAATCGAATCTGGAAACAGCGCTTAGTTGACGTGGCCATTGTTTCCCCAGAGCGTGCCCTGCAACTGGGCTTTACGGGGCCGATGCTTCGTGGCTCCGGGGTTGAGTGGGATCTGCGACGTAAGCGGCCTTATGAGGTTTATGACCGAATGGAGTTTGATATTCCGGTCGGCACCAATGGTGATTGCTACGATCGGTATTTAATCCGGATGGAAGAGCTTCGCCAGTCAGTTCGGATTATTCGACAGTGCGTAAGCTGGCTTCGTCGTAATGACGGGCCGGTCATGATTCAGGACCACAAAGTGGCGCCGCCGTCCCGCGAAGAAATGAAAGATGATATGGAGTCATTGATCCATCACTTCAAACTTTTCACGGAAGGCTATTGCCCGCCGGCCGGTGAGGTTTATGCCTCGATTGAAGCGCCGAAAGGCGAATTCGGCGCCTACATTGTTTCTGATGGCGCTAATAAACCCTATCGCCTCAAGTTGAGGGCGCCGGGTTTTGCGCATATGGCAGCAATGGATGAATTAGCGAAAGGGCATATGTTGGCCGATGTGGTGACGATTATGGGTACGTTAGATATTGTTTTTGGGGAGGTTGACCGGTGAGCGGTGCGGCAAAACCCGTTGAGGAAGGCCTTACTGAACAAGAACGCATAGAGATCGATGCGTGGCTGACGCGCTTTCCGGATTCTGCGGAAGGCAAACGCTCGGCAGTGATTCCGGCATTGCATATTGTTCAACATAACAGCGGCGGTTGGTTACCGCGGGCGCGCATGGATGCCGTGGCGGAGTATCTTGAGCTTGCGCCCACGCGCGTGTACGAAGTGGCAACTTTTTACGGCATGTTTGATGTGGAGCCAGTGGGTCGGCACAAAGTCAATATTTGTACCAATATCTCGTGCATGCTGCGCGGCTCAAACGAGATTGTGGAATATGCAGAGAAAAAACTGGGTATTCGGCTTGGTGAAACGACCAGCGATGGTCGAATCACCTTAAAAAGGGAGGAAGAGTGCCTGGCCGCTTGTGCCGGTGCACCGATGATGTTGGTTGATGAGGTGTACTACACCGAGTTAACCCCGGAGAAAATCGATCAAATCCTCGACGAGCTGGAGTAATAAATGACTGGCGCATGCTATACAACACGGCATTTTGACGAGCCCTGGACGCTAGAAAACTATCGCGCCATCGGCGGCTATCAAGCGCTTGAGAAAGTACTGCGTGATGGAATGGCGCCTGACGATGTGATTGAAGAGGTGAAAGCTTCAAATTTGCGTGGTCGCGGCGGCGCCGGCTTTCCGGCCGGGATGAAATGGAGCTTTATGCCAAGGAATGCACCGGGGCCGAAGTATCTGTTATGCAATTCAGACGAATCCGAGCCGGGCACATGTAAAGACCGGGATATCTTGCGGTTCAATCCGCATGCGGTTGTTGAAGGCATGATTATTGCCGGGTACGCGATGGGTGCGACGGTTGGCTACAACTATCTGCGTGGCGAATTCATTAAAGAGCCTTTCCAGCGTGTTGAACAGGCCGTTAAAGAAGCGCGAGAGCTGGGGTATTTGGGAGAAAATATCCTTGGCTCCGGTTTCGATTATGAAATACATAATTACATTGGTGCCGGCGCGTATATTTGCGGTGAAGAGTCAGCGCTGATGGAGTCGTTAGAGGGCAAAAAAGGAATGCCCCGCAATAAGCCGCCATTTCCCGCGCAAGCGGGGCTATATGGACGGCCGACGACTATAAACAACACAGAAACCCTTGCTTCTGTACCGGCGATTATTCGGAACGGTGCACAGTGGTTTTTGGAAATGGGCAAGCCAAATAATGGTGGCTGCAAAGCATTTTCAGTCTCCGGGCATGTGGAAAAGCCGGGTAATTTCGAAATTCCTCTTGGAACACCGTTTGCCGACTTACTCGAGATGGCTGGTGGTGTATGGAAAGGCCGCACGCTTAAAGCCGTTATTCCGGGCGGTTCTTCCATGCCGATGTTGCCGGGCGCAACAATGCTTGAAGTGGATATGGATTATGACTCCATCGCTAAGGCTGGCAGTGCGCTGGGCTCAGGCGCCGTCGTGGTGATGGATGACACCACAGATATGGTCGAGGCCATTTTGCGTATCAGTCGATTTTATTATGCGGAGTCCTGTGGCCAGTGCACGCCATGCCGCGAGGGCACTGGCTGGATGTATCGTGTGATTAAGCGTATCTACGAGGGCGGTGGTCGTCCTGAAGATATAGAGTTGTTGGAATCGGCGGCAGGCCAGATTGCCGGGCACACGATCTGCGCGTTTGGTGAGGCGGCTGCCTGGCCGGTTCAAGGTGTGCTCAGACACTGGCGCCACGAGTTTGAGTACTACATCGAGCATAAGCGGTCTTTGGTTGAGGCAGCAGCATGAGTGCAGTCGTCGAAAATACAGAAAAGGTTTCGATAGAAATTGATGGGCAGACTGTTGAGGTGCCTAAAGGCGCATCAATCATTGCGGTGGCTGATGAGTTAGGTATCGATATTCCGCGGTTCTGCTATCACAGCAAACTCTCAGCACCGGCTAACTGCCGTATGTGTTTAGTAGATGTGGAGATGGGCGGTCGCCCGGTACCCAAACCCCTGCCGGCCTGTATTACCACGGTGGCAGATGGGATGGTGGTACGGACGGCCTCTGAACGCGCGCTAAAGGCACAGCAGGGCGTGATGGAGTTTCTGCTGATTAATCACCCGCTTGACTGCCCAATTTGTGATCAGGGTGGTGAGTGTGAGTTGCAGGATCTGGCGCTGGGCTACGGGCGCAGTGTCTCTCGTTTTGTTGAAGGCAAACGGGTGGTTAAAGATGAAAACCTCGGCCCTTTAATTGCTACCGAGATGACGCGCTGCATTCATTGCACTCGCTGTGTGCGGTTTTTGGATGAAATAGCAGGCACCTCCGAGCTGGGGGCAATGCATCGGGGTGAGCATACCGAGATTGGGACGTTGGTTGGGGACGGCGTTCACTCTGAGTTATCGGGCAACATTATCGATCTGTGCCCGGTGGGCGCGCTGACATCGCGCCCTTATCGGTTTACTGCCAGAGCATGGGAGATGACAAGCCATGCTGGCATCGCGCCGCATGACTGCTTGGGTTCCAACGTTGAGCTTCATCAGCTCAGGGGCCGCATTAAGCGCGTAGTACCGCGTGATAACGAGGCCGTTAATGAATGTTGGATTAGCGATCGTGACCGTTTTTCTTACGAAGGTGCGGTTAGCGAGAATCGTCTGCTCGCCCCGCTTTTACGGGATGGCGATCAGTGGCATGAGGTTGATTGGCAAACGGCGCTAGAGGCCGTGGCCAATGCACTGCGCGATACGGTAGATGCACATGGTGCCGAGGCCGTAGGCAGCCTGATTTCACCGTCTGCAACGCTTGAGGAGATGGCGCTGCACAGCGCTTTGATGCGTGCCTTGGGAAGCGACAACATTGATACTCGGTTGCAACGGGCCGATTTTCGGGATGCGACATCACCTCAGGGCTTTCCGGGCATAGAGACGGATTTCTCTGAACTGGATAACCAAGACACGGTGTTACTTATTGGCAGCTATCCGCGCCAAGAGCAGCCGCTGTTGAACCATCGCTTACGCAAGGCGGCACTAGCCGGTGGGCATGTGCTGGCCATCAACCCTTGTGGCTTTGACTGGAATTTTGATTTATCGCAGGAACTTATTGCGCACGTTGCCGAGCTGCCTGCAGTGCTTGCCGCTACGGCGCGGGAGCTAGCGCGTAAAAAAGGCCTTGAAGAGCCAGCCGCTTTATCCGCCTGGCAAACGCCTAGCTCGGTATCTGCTGATAAGATTGAGCAGCTCGCCGTGGTTCTTGCCAGTGACGGTAAAAAAACGGTGCTATCCGGCGCGCTGGTCGAGGGGCATCCGGCCGGTGCAGAGTTGCGTTATCTCGGCGCATTAATTGCAGAACTCAGTGGCGCTGCCTATGGCGCGCTGACGCCCGGCGCTAACTCGGCCGGGGCCTGGCTTGCAGGGGCGTTGCCTGATCGTCGACCGGACGGTAGCGCAGCTCGAGGGCTGAATGCGCAGTCGATGCTAACCAATCCGCTCAAAGCCTACTTGCTTCATGGCATAGAGCCGGAACATGACTGTCATGATCCGCAATTAGCAGCGCAGGCGTTTGCCGCGGCTGAACATGTGATTGCGCTGAGCAGCTGGGATACGCCGGCTTTGCGTGAGCAGGCCAGCATCCTTTTGCCGTTGGCCGCATTTGGCGAGACGGCGGGTACGTTTGTCAATGCAAATGGCCATTGGCAGATATTCGGCGGGGTGGGTCAACCTCTAGGTGAAGCGAGACCGGGTTGGCGAGTACTACGGGTGCTCGGAAACATTCTGGGAACGCCCGGCTTTGATTATGAGGCGCCGGACCAAATTCATGCCGAGGTAAAAACGCGCGCCGGGGATGCCGCGGTTGCCCGCCCATCGGTTGAGCAAGCCGTGGCAGCTCAGCGTGCGTCGGATGGGATGCAACGGGTTGGCATGCCAGCGCTATACGGGGTGGATGCGTTGTCGCGTCACGCCCCGGCCTTGCAGGCGACGGATCAGGCTCAGCCTGCAGTAGTGCTGCTTAATCCATCAGACGCCGTGGCGCAGGGATTGACTGAGGGCGGTAAGGTCAGCGTGACGCAGGGATCAGCGAGTCAGACGTTTGCGGTTCATCCTGATGAACGTGTCCCAGCCGGAAGCTTTTGGCTGGCCGGTGGGCTCTCGAACACCGCAGGGCTGGGTGCAATGATCGGTTCGGCAACACTAGTGGCGGCAGGAACGGATGCATGAGCGAACTGATTGAGTTGGCATGGATTGTGGCCAAGATTGTGGCCCTGGTGGTTCCGCTTTTTGTGGCAGTGGCCTACATGACTTATGCCGAGCGTAAGGTGATTAGCGCAATGCAGTTGCGCCGTGGGCCGAATCGCGTGGGTTGGCATGGTCTGCTGCAGCCCATTGCCGATGCACTCAAGCTTTTGATGAAAGAAGTGGTATTGCCGCAGAACGCCAACCGGTTTTTGTTTGTTCTGGCACCCATGCTTGCGATCATGCCGGCGCTGGCGGCCTGGGCGGTACTGCCGCTCGGCGACGGTATTGTCATCGCCGACATTAATGCCGGATTACTTTATGTTCTGGCGATGACCTCAATGGGCGTGTACGGCATTATTCTGGCGGGCTGGGCGTCAAACTCAAAATACGCTTTGTTAGGGGCGATGCGCGCAGGCGCGCAGGTTGTCTCTTATGAAATTGCGATGGGCTTTGCGCTGGTTGGTGTTCTGATGGCAGCCGGCAGTTTGAATATGAGCGAAATTGTGCAGGCGCAGGCCGGGCCGATTTGGAATTGGTTCTGGTTGCCGCTGTTGCCCTTGTTTGTGGTTTATTGGATCTCCGGTGTGGCAGAAACAAACCGTCTGCCATTTGATGTGGCAGAGGGTGAGTCTGAAATCGTCGCCGGTTTCCATGTGGAATATTCGGGAATGGCGTTTGCCATTTTCTTTTTGGCCGAATACGCCAACATGATTTTAATCTCCGGATTGGCAGCAGTGATGTTCCTGGGAGGGTGGTATTCACCGTTCCATGGTTTGCCGGTGCTTGGCCCGATGTTTGATTGGGTGCCGGGCATCATTTGGTTTTGCTTGAAGATCTGTCTGTTTTTATTTTTGTACATCTGGTTTAGGGCGACATTTCCGCGCTATCGCTACGATCAAATCATGCGGTTGGGGTGGAAGGTGCTGATTCCGGTTACCGTGGTCTGGCTGATTGTTGTCGCCGGCATGGTATTGACCGGGTTTGGGCCATGGTTCTAACAAGGCTAAGGGGCTACGTATGCAAGCCGTAAAATCATTTTTCGACACATTTTTGCTGACAGAGCTGCTAAAGGGCATGAAGCTGACCGGCAAGCATTTGTTCGAGGCAAAATATACGCTGGAATACCCTGAAGAAAAGGCGCCGCAGTCGCCACGCTTCCGCGGGCTGCACGCATTGCGGCGTTACCCGAACGGTGAAGAGCGTTGTATTGCTTGCAAACTGTGTGAGGCGGTTTGCCCGGCGTTGGCGATTACCATTGAGTCTGAGCAGCGTGACGACGGCACACGGCGAACAACGCGCTATGACATTGACCTGTTTAAATGCATTTACTGCGGATTTTGTGAAGAATCCTGTCCCGTTGACTCGATTGTTGAGACGCGTATTCACGAATATCACTTCGAGCAGCGAGGCGAGCAGATCATTCGAAAACCAGAGCTTTTAGCGATGGGTGAAAAATACGAGGCGCAGCTGGCCGAAGATCGGATGGCTGACGCGCCTTACCGATAGTAACGGGCGCGTGACGAGGTAGTTAGTGATAGAAAAAGTTATTTTTTACGTCTTTGCCGGCATTTTGCTTGCCGCGGCGTTGCTCGTCATTACGGCGCGTAATCCCGTGCACTCGGCGCTATCACTGGTCCTGGTGTTTTTTACAAGTGCGGCATTGTGGTTAATGGCAGAAGCTGAGTTCTTAGGCATTGCGCTGGTGTTAGTTTACGTGGGCGCGGTGATGGTTCTATTCCTTTTCGTGGTCATGATGTTGGATATTAATATCGCGGTCATGCGAGAGGGTTTTTCCCGTTATCTGCCGTTGGGCGCGCTGGTCGCAGTGGTCATGGTGCTGCAGATGTTGTTGGTGATTGGCGCCGCGGGTGTTGATTTCTCTGGTTTCGCAGAGGCCACCAACCCTGCGCTTAGCGAAACAAATAACATTCGTATGCTCGGTAACGTGCTCTATACCGTGTACGTATACCCGTTTGAGCTAGCAGCCATGGTGCTGCTGTTAGCCATTATCGCTGCGATCATGTTAACGCTGCGTCGTCGCGGGGGAACGCGACATCAGGATATTAATAAGCAGGTCCGTACCACCAAAGCCGATCGGCTACGAATGGTGCGTATGGCCAGTGAACAGAAAAACGAGCAATAAGGACAACTCGGGGCATTCATGATTGAGCTCTCAGATTACCTGGTACTCAGCGCGCTGCTGTTTTCAATCGGCATGGCGGGGATATTCCTCAACAGGAAGAATGCCATTGTTTTGTTGATGTCGATCGAGCTCATACTGCTCGCGGTTAACTTCAACTTTATTGCGTTCTCGCATTTCCTTGGCGATATTCATGGTCAGGTGTTTGTGTTCTTTATTCTCACCGTCGCGGCGGCGGAATCCGCGATCGGGTTGGCGATTCTGGTGGTCCTGTTCCGAAACCGGGGCACGATTAATGTGGGCGACCTTGATGCGATGCGGGGGTAGCCAATGAAAATGATCTACCTACTTATCGCTTTAGCGCCGTTGTTTGGTGCTGCAGTAGCCGGCCTGGCTGGCAGTACGATCGGGCGTGAAAACGCACATCGGCTCACCATTTTGGCAGTTGCCGTATCGGCCGGCTTATCTTTATGGGTGCTCTACCAGCATGTCTGGGGTAGCGCGGTCACCTTTAACGAAACCATTTACACCTGGGCAATGGTGGGTGATTTGCGTTTAGAGGTCGGTTTTCTGGTAGATCGGCTCACGGCAGTCATGATGGTGGTTGTAACTACGGTTTCGCTCGCTGTTCATGTTTATACCGTGGGGTATATGCATGATGATCCGGGTTACCAGCGCTTTTTCAGCTATATCAACCTATTCACCTTTGCCATGCTGATGCTGGTGATGGCCAATAACTTCCTTCAGCTATTTTTCGGCTGGGAAGCTGTCGGTTTGGTTTCCTATTTGCTGATTGGTTTTTGGTATAAAAAAGAGTCAGCGATTTTTGCCAACCTTAAGGCGTTTTTGGTCAATCGTGTGGGTGATTTCGGCTTTTTGCTGGGTATTGCCGCGGTACTCTTTTACTACAACAGCCTGGATTACGTTGAAGTGTTCGGTGCCGCGCGCGCTGCGCCTGAGTTGACCTTGTCCATTTTTGGCACGGAAGCCCTCGTTGTGACGGTGGCTTGTCTGTTGCTATTTATCGGTGCGATGGGTAAGTCGGCACAGGTACCACTGCATGTTTGGTTGCCTGACTCTATGGAGGGCCCTACACCGATTTCCGCGCTGATCCATGCCGCAACGATGGTCACCGCTGGTATCTATTTGGTGGCACGGATGTCGCCCTTATTCGAATTTTCTGAAACGGCACTGACGGTTGTGCTGATTATTGGGGCGATCACTGCGTTATTTATGGGTCTGGTGGGGCTTGTACAGCACGATATCAAGCGGGTTATTGCCTACTCCACGTTGTCTCAGCTGGGGTATATGTTTGTTGCGCTTGGCGCATCGGCCTATGCCGCCGGGGTGTTCCACTTAATGACGCATGCCTTCTTTAAAGCGTTACTGTTTTTAGGGGCCGGCGCGATTATTGTGGCTTTGCATCATGAGCAGGACATGCGGCGTATGGGTAATTTGCGCCGTTATTTGCCAATCACACACATCACGATGCTGCTCGCCACGCTGGCTCTGGTCGGCACGCCGTTTTTCTCCGGATATTACTCAAAAGACGCGATTATCGAAGCGGTACATCTATCTGATCGGGCCGGGGCAGGATTTGCCTACGTGGCGGTATTACTCGGGGTTTTCATTACCTCTTTATACAGCTTCAGGCTGTATTTCTTGGTGTTCTGGGGTGAAGAGCGTATTGATCCGCATGCGCGTGAGCATATGAGTCATTTGCCTCGCTATGTACTGCCAGTTATGCAATGGCCGTTGATTCTGTTGGCGATTCCCTCCGTAGTGATCGGCTATCTCACCATTGCCCCCATGCTGTTTGGTGGTTTCTTTGGCGAGGCCATTTATGTTGCGCCCGCAAATGATGTGCTGGCGCTTTTAAGTGAAAAATTTCACGGGTCCTTTGCTTTTGCCCTGCATGCAGCCGTTAATCCAGCATTTTGGTTAGCGGTAGCTGGCGCTGTCGTGGCATGGTTTTTCTTTATTCTTCGTCCATCTCTACTACCCACGGTTAATGAGCGGTTTAAGCTCATTATTCAGGTTTTAGAGCATAAGTACGGCTTTGATCTGCTCTACAAAGAGGGATTTGCCGGTGGCGGTAGGCTGCTTGGCAGAACGCTATGGCGAGTAGGGGATCAGGGTCTGATCGATGGCCTGATTGTAAATGGAACAGCGCGCACGATTGGTCGGCTGGCGGGACTGCTTCGAGGCGCACAATCGGGTTATCTGTATCACTATGCGTTTGCCATGATTTTGGGGTTATTACTGTTGCTAACCGTTTTTGTGGCTAACTGGCGGGGATGGTTTTAAACATGTTTGAAGGTTTGCCATTACTGAGCCTGTTAGTTTGGTTGCCCGTGATCGGTGGGGTGGTCGTGCTGTTAACCGGTGCACAGAACGCCGAGCGGGCCCGCTGGTTTTCTCTGGGCATAGCGGCTGTGGTGTTTCTGCTCTCACTGGCCCTTTGGCAGGGGTTTGAGACCGGTGTGGCCGGTATGCAGTGGGTCGAGCGGAATGTTTGGATCGCCGCTTTTGATATTCACTACCATCTGGGCGTTGATGGCATCTCGATGCCACTGGTCGTCCTAACGGCGTTTTCTACGTTGCTTGTGGTGATCGCGGCGTGGGAAGTGGTGAAGTATAAGCCGGCTCAGTATCTGGCAGCATTTCTGATTATGGAAGGCATCATGATTGGTGTCTTCAGTGCGCTTGATGCCATTTTGTTTTACGTTTTCTTTGAAGCCATGCTGATACCAATGTTTTTAATTATTGGTATCTGGGGTGGTCCAAACCGTATCTACGCCACCTTAAAATTCTTTCTCTATACCTTCCTTGGCTCAGTCATGATGCTGATTGCGCTAATTTATCTGCGAATTCAGGCGGGTAGTTTTGGCATTACTGATTTCTACGGGCTGGGGCTGCCACTTAACGCGCAGGTCATGATCTTTTTGGCATTACTGGCTGCGTTTGCGGTTAAGGTGCCGATGTTTCCGGTGCACACCTGGTTGCCTGATGCGCACGTTGAAGCGCCAACCGGAGGCTCGGTGATTCTGGCTGCCATTACGCTGAAAATTGGTGGTTATGGATTCCTTAGATTTAGCTTACCCATTACACCGGATGCGAGTTTAGCGCTTGATTGGTTGCTTATCGGTTTGTCGTTGATTGCGGTGGTTTACATTGGCTTAGTAGCCATGGTTCAGGAAGATCTGAAAAAGCTGATTGCGTACTCATCGATTGCCCATATGGGATTTGTCACCCTTGGCTTTTTCCTTGTTTTTCGAATTATTGCAGCAGGCGGCGATCAGAGCGGTGCACTCCTCGCGCTAGAGGGTGGAATGGTGCAGATGATTTCGCATGGCTTTATCTCAGCGGCCATGTTTTTATCTGTTGGCGTGCTTTACGACAGAATGCATACCCGCATGATTGCTGATTTCGGTGGGGTGGCTACCCGTATGCCCATCTTTGCGGGGCTTTTTGTGCTCTTTGCAATGGCGAACGCCGGGTTACCGGGTACCTCGGGGTTTGTTGGCGAATTTATGGTTATTCTGGCCAGTTTTCAGGCCGGCTTTTGGTACGCGGCCGTTGCTGCGCTCACGCTGATTCTCGGTGCAGCCTACAGCTTGTGGATGATTAAGCGGGTGGTCTATGGCGAGGTTAAAAATACTCAGGTTGCCGAGCTTGAAGACATAAACCGTCGTGAGCTGCTGTTACTGGGTAGCCTGGCCGTTATCATCATATTCTTTGGTGTTTATCCGGCGCCATTAATCGCTGTGATGGAGCCATCGCTGGCCGCGTTGCTTCAAATCATGGTGCCAACCCTTTAATGCTGGTTTGAGGACAAATATGACCTTTGAGATGCCTCAATTTGCCTTGGCTGCCCCGGAAATCTGGCTGGGCGTGATGGCGTGCGTGGTGCTTGTCGCTGATTTGTTCGATCGTAGCGAAGACAGCCGTATTGCGTTCTTTTTAACCCAATTTACGTTTGTGGTGGCGATTTGGCTGGCGCTCTCAACGCATTGGGGAGAAGGTGTTCAGCATACGTTTAATGGGATGTATATCTCAGATAACCTGGCAGGCTCTCTTCTTCCCTTCTCC